>RGGS01000015.1 GCA_010024525.1 Verrucomicrobiota bacterium
TGCCACCGATCGCTGGCTGCCACCAGCCCCAACCCGGCTGGCTCGCTGCCAAGTTGCTCTTCCGCCTCTTCCAAAGCCATCGCCTCCAATTCCTGACGCTTGCGGTTTTGCAAGTCCAACTCACGGGCCAACCGGGAGGTTTCGGTTGGATCGTGACTCAGCAAAAGATCCAAACCAGCCGTCGCCTCCCCTACCCGGCCACCCGCATTGATTCTTGGACCCAGCTGGAATCCCAAAGTGAAGGGTGTGGGTGCCCTGGTGCCCGTACCACTGACCTCCATCAATCGCCTCAACCCCGGGTGCGTGGTCTGCGCCATCCTCTTCAACCCTTCCCGCACAAAGATTCGATTATCTCCCTGCAGCGGCACCAAATCAGCCACGGTCGCCAAGGCGACCAAATCAAGCACACTTCGCAGATCAAACCGCTCGCGGCCCCCGTCCTTTCGCAGGTAGGCATGACATAGCTTAAAAACGAGACCTGCAGTGCAGAGATGATGGTGTGCATCGGCTTGTTGCGGGTTCACCAGAGCATCCGCATTTGCGATATCTCCCAACTGGTGATGATCCACAATCAGAACATCCATCCCCAGCTGCTTGATTCGATCCACCTCCTCGCGACTGTTGGTTCCGCAGTCCAAGGCAATAAAGAGCCCGGGTTTAGGCCCGGACGCCAGGGCCCTCTCCAATCCCGCCAAGGTCAGGCCATATCCCTCCGTCTTTCGATCTGGTATAAAGTGACTTACTGTCTCCAATCCCAACGCACCCAAAAAGAGCCTAAGAACACTGGCACTAACAATTCCGTCCACATCGTAGTCGGAATAAATCAACATGCGGCTCCTGGCCCGGACATGGGTTTGTAGAAGGGTTATGCCTGCTTCCATACCGGCAATCTCCTCGGGGACAGATAAATGAGCCAATTTGGGTCGAAGAAAGTGCTCCCGGACAGGCCCTTCGCCCAAACCCCGGCGCTGCAAAAGTTGGGAAATCACGTCCCCCGGAAGGTTTCCCGAGGCGGCCTGACAAGGGTTTCCAGTCCAGCGCATGTCTATGGGATAACGCTTCCCCAGCCCTCCGCAAGACTTCGCTCAATCCAAGTCAACTAGGCGGTTTATTTTCCCCGATTCCCCGCCAAAAGCGCGATGGGACTCGCAATGAAGATTGAGGAATAAGTGCCCACCACGATTCCAATCAGCAGAATCAGGGCAAAGTCATTAATGACCCGTCCACCAAAAAGGAAAAGCACCAGGACCGCCAGGAACGTGGTTCCTGAAGTCAATAAGGTGCGGCTCAAGGTCTGGTTGATCGCCAGATTCATGGAGGATTCCCGGTTCCCATGGAGACCGCCACGGAAGGTTTCACGGATGCGATCAAAGATCACGATGGTGTCATTGATGGAATACCCGGCGACCGCCAGAATGGCCCCCACCATGGGCAGGGAGAGCTCCCGACCCAGAAGGACAAAGATTCCCAGGCTGATGAAAACGTCGTGCACCAGGGCCACGATGGCACCCAAAGCAAACGAGGACTCAAAACGCCAAGTGGTGTAAAAAAAGATTGCGATCACCCCAAGCACCAAAGCGATCAATGCTTTCCTCTGTAGTTCGGCACCAACCACCCCTGCCACCTTATCCAACTGCAATTGCTGGAAGCCCGCCTGTGGAAAATCCTGAGCCAGTTTTTGACCTGCTTTTTCCCCGTTCCCAAAGGATGTCCGCAAAGAGAGAACCTCCTCGCCGCCCACGGGGCTACGTTGATACTGGGCCACCTCCGCCAGGCTCCCTAACGAGGCACGGATCTGCCCGTCGTCGATCTTTTGGTTGAACTTAAAAGTCACCAAATCCCCCCCGGTGAAATCCACTCCCAGCGCTTTTTCACCGCGAACTCCGGCCGCCACCATGCCGGCCACCAGCAGAAGCCCGGAAAACGCAAAGGCCGGACCTTTCCACTTCAGAAACTGAAACTTGGCGTCATTCAGGAACTGCATCATGTGCAAAGCCGGCTTTCCACCAATCTGCGAAACCCACTCGGACCCGGTGCGGCTGACAACCAAAGCAGCAAACAAACTGGAAAAAATTCCCAAACAGAGCACGGTGGCAAAACCCTGAACCGGACCGGATCCCTGCCAAAAGAGAAGTGCGGCCGCGATAACCGTGGTCACATTCGCATCCAGAATCGAGCTGAAGGCCCTTCGGAAACCCGAATCCACGGACTCCAGCGCCGTTCGGTGATGGGTTAACTCTTCCCGGATACGCTCAAAGACCAACACGTTGGCATCCACCCCGATGCCAATCGTCAGGATTAAGCCGGCCAATCCCGGCAGGGTCAGGGTAAAACCAAACTGGGCGAGCAACCCAAGCAACACCAGCATGTTGATCACCAATCCGAACACGGAAACCAACCCCAGCCAGCGGTAATAGATTAAAGCAAAGAGCCCGACCGCCACGATACTCACCCACCCGGCCAAGAATCCGCTCCGGACCGAACTGGCGCCCAGGCTCGGATCCACTCCCCGTTCATCCACGATCGAGACCGGGTTTTCCAGCGGGTTCTTCAACACACTGGCCAACTCTTCCGCTTCCGTCGGTGACATGTTGCCTCCGGAGATTTCACAACTTCCGTAAATCGCGCTCCGGATTACCGGCGCGGAATACACCTCCCCATCAAGGATGATCGCCATGCGCCTTCCGATATTCTGCTCGGTCAGACGCCCGAATTTTTCCCTACCATCAGAGTTGAATTCGATAATCACCACCGCCCGACCCAATTGATCCACGCTCCGGAAAGCGTTGGCCACGCTTTTCCCGGAAATTTCCGAACGCCGCTTGACCACAATCGGGGTCTCATTGACTTTTCCGTTGGCCTGCCGATCCCGCAGCTTCAGAACCTGATAATCGACCGGAACCTGCGGGGCGACCCCTTTGGCTTTTTCCGTGAGTCTTTCCGTTTCCGGATGCACCATGGCGAACTCAAGTTTTGCCACCCTCTCCAGTTGATGCCGATAAGAGGTCTTATCGGCTTCACTGACTCCGGGAATCTGGACAATGATCCGTTTCTCCCCCACCGGTTGAATCACCGGTTCTGCCACCCCCACCGAATCCACCCGTTTGCGGATGACTTCCACCGCCTGATCCAGGGAACTGCGCGTGGTGTTCCCCGCCAACTCGAGGAGGAACTGCGTTCCGCCGCGTAGGTCGAGTCCCGGCTTGATCGTGACCTTCCACTGCCCGCTCTCATCTTTCTTAAAAAGGGAGCTCAAGCAAAGAGCACTTAGGGCCAAGGTCAGGGCAATGCTGAGCTTGATTCTCTTCCGGCTATCCCCCGCAAGAAAGTAACCGATAAAGAGGACGAAAAATGCAATACTAAGTCCGAATTGAAGGGCGATCATGGGTAAAATTCCCTTTCCTTAAGAAACGGCTTTTTCCTCGGTCGCTTTTTCGACGCTCGTAATGCTGGAGCGCAGGACTTCGATCTTCACGTTGTCCGCCACTTTCAACACCACGACCTGATCCTTCAGGTTGGCCACCGTTCCGCAGATTCCTCCGGCCGCCACCACCCGGTCTCCCGTTTTGACCGCGGAAATCAGCTTTTCCTGCTCTTTTTGCCTCCGCATCTGCGGGCGCAATAACACAAAGTACATCAGCGCGAACAAAACCACCAATGGAAGCAGCTGAACCCAGGCGGGCGGCGCGCTCCCATCTGCAGGAGGAGGAGCCATCATCAAAGGCCAACCGGCCATCCCAATCGCTTCAATCTTCATGTTTGTCCTGCTCCTTTTCTTTTCCGCCTCGCCGATACCTCCCGACAAACTCGCGGGACCACTCGTCCCAACGGCCTGCCAGAATGGAAGCCCGGGCCTGCCGGACTGTCTCAAGGTAGAAGTGGAGATTATGGAGGGAAATCAGCCTTAATCCCAGAAGTTCCTCCGCCTTGATTAAATGTTGGATATAGGCACGACTGAACCGCGTACAAGTATAACAGCCACAACCATTCACGATTGGCTTTTCGTCTCGAGTCCAGGTTGGCTTCCGGACCGACTCCGGTCCTGTCTCCGTGCAGGCGGTGCCGTTTCTCGCCACCCGGGTCGGCAACACGCAATCAAACATGTCCATTCCCTTGCCAATCATTCGGACAATTTGGTCGGGATGGCCCAAGCCCATGACATATCGGGGCCGATCTGCCGGAAGAAAAGGTTCGCTGTGGTCGATGGCTGCCATCATCAGATCTTCCGGTTCCCCCACACTCACCCCACCGATCGCATACCCGTCGAATCCGATCTCCTGTAGGGCCTCCAGACTTTTCCTCCGCAAATCCGGGTAGTCCCCGCCCTGCCCGATGCCAAAAAGCAGATTCTGCGTGCCGGAATTCTGCTGCTCTTCGCGGCAAACTTTGGCCCAACGCAAGGTCCTCGCCAAACTCTCCTCCATTCTCCCCCTTTCACACGGCCAAGGCGGGCACTCGTCAAACGCCATCATGATGTCCGATCCCAAAACAATCTGCGCCTGGATGGCCTCTTTCGGCCCGAGGAAAAACTTCTTCCCATCCACATGACTGGAAAACATGACCCCCTCTTCCGAAACCTCCCGGATCCTGGCCAGACTAAAAACCTGGAATCCCCCGCTGTCTGTCAAAATGGGTCCATCCCATCGCATGAATTTGTGCAATCCCCCCATTTCCTTCATCACCTCGAGCCCCGGCCGGACGACGAGGTGGTAGGTGTTTCCCAGAATGATCGGGGCCTTCATCTCAATCAGTTCATCCGGACTCACCCCCTTCACCGAGGCTTGCGTCCCCACCGGCATGAAGGCCGGGGTGGGGACTTCACCATGTGGGGTCTTCACCACCCCGGCCCGGGCCTTCCCGTCAGCCTTTTCCAAATGAAAAACCTCGCCTGCACTCTTCATGGTACGACCACCTCAAGACCCTTGGGGACGACACGGAACTCCACGGGCGTCTCTCCGCAATACTCACCATCCACCTCAAGGGCTACTTTCTCCTCTGCTTGCACTTTTAGGGAGGCAACCTGCAGGTAGGTCACCTCCGGAAGCGAGTCAGGACCTCCCAGCAAAACAGCCTGCAGGTACCAAAGCAGATCTAACGGCCCGGACTTGGGAAACACGCAAACATCCAGCAATCCGTCCGCCATGTCGGCCTTGGGGAAAAATTGAAAAGGGCCGCCATAATGACGCCCGTTCCCGATCAAGACCATGGCTCCCTTAATCTCCTTTTGTCCCTCCACCTCAACCCGCAACACGGGGGCTGGGGCAACCATCAACTGCGCGGCGGTCAGAAGGTAACTCCAAGGACCCCAGGCCCGCTTGGCGTCCGGGTGTGTGCGCCGAACAGTTTCGGCATCCAAACCGACTCCTGCCAACTGGATGAATCGCCTGCCGTTGGCCATTCCCAGATCCAATCTCTTTCTTTTACCCGACCGGATGATTTCCAGCGCCTTGTCGAGGCTCGAGGGAATTCCCAACTCCAGCGCCAACACATTCATGGTGCCCACCGGCAAGACGCCGAGAGTACATTTTGCGGGATCCAACCCGTTCAACACTTCATTAACTGTTCCATCGCCCCCTGCCGCAATGATGGTGCGATAGCCTTGTTCCGCCGCCTCTTTGGCCAATACCTCCCCATGCCCCACCCGTTCGGTCAGAAAGATCTTTGCTTCTGGGACCAGTTTCACCATCTGGTCGAGGGTCCGTCGCGCCTGATCCCCCTTGGCGGCAGGGTTCAGGATGATGCATAACTTGTTTTGTGCCAAAGAAGCCATCCTCAGGTGATAGAGAAAGAAACGCCCCGTGTCATTCCCGACGGGGAAGCGGATTTCTGCGGATCACCGGCGGCATTCACTCCAGTCGTAGACTGGAAGTCCCCCCCCTTTCCGGCTTACGTCCCGCCCAAGACCGGGTACGGGCCGCTGTTTTCTCGGCTTTGGGGAATCTGGTTCCCAATGCGAGTGTGCTGGACCTTTTTGCCGGAACCGGATCGTACGGCATCGAGGCTCTTAGCCGCGGAGCGGCCTCTGCTCTGTTTATCGAACAAAATAACCGAGTCGCGGAAGCCTTGCGTAAAAATCTGGCCTCCCTGAATTACGATTCCACGGTCCTGGAAAGTCCGGCGGAAATGTGGATTCCCCGAGGCTCCGAAGCCTCTTTCGACCTGATTTTCCTCGATCCACCCTATGATCAACCCAGCCAGGAACTTTCCGAATGGAAAACTGTGGCAGGCCTCAACCGCCTTTTAGCACCCGGGGGTCGGGTAATTTGGGAACACTCCCGTCAATCCACCTGGAAAGCCAAAAGTCCAATGCAGGAGGTCTGGCGCCGCGAATACGGCCAAACCTGCGTCTCGTTTCTCATTCACTCCTCGGGCGCTTGATTTCATCCGCTTCGTTCGTTGACTCGGCCCTCCCTTTTTCGCTAGGGTTTTCGACTTAAATCTATGGCTACCAAACACAAAATCGCAATCAATGGATTCGGACGGATTGGCAGACTGGTTTTCCGGGCTCTCTGCCAGCAAGGGCTTCTCGGAACCAAATTTGAGGTGGTCGCCATCAATGATTACGGAGGCGGATAAAGCCAAGGGGCACATCACGGCCGGCTGCAAAAAAGTGATCATCTCTGCTCCGGCCAAAGGCGAGGACATCACCGTGGTCATGGGGGTGAATCACACCAAGTACGACGGGGCCAAACATCACATTATTTCCAATGCCTCCTGCACCACGAACTGTCTGGCCCCCGTGGTTCACGTCTTGCTGAAGGAAGGTTTCGGCATCGAAGAGGGTCTGATGACCACGGTCCACAGTTACACCGCCACCCAAAAAACCGTCGATGGCCCTTCCCGCAAGGATTGGAAGGGGGGCCGCTCCGCCGCCATCAACATCATCCCCTCCACCACCGGAGCCGCCAAGGCCGTCGGGCTGGTTTGCCCCGAAGTGCAGGGAAAACTCACCGGCATGGCCTTCCGCGTCCCGACTCCCACGGTTAGCGTGGTCGACCTCACCGTCCGCACCACCAAGGATACCTCCTACGAGGAAATCTGCCGGGCCATGAAAAAAGCCTCGGAAACTTACCTCAAGGGAATCATGGACTATACCTCGGACGAAGTCGTCTCCTCCGACTTCATCCACTGTCAGGCCTCCAGTATTTTTGACGCCGGATCAGGCATCGGCCTGAACAAGCGCTTCTTCAAGCTGGTCAGTTGGTACGACAACGAGTGGGGCTACAGCAACCGCTGCGTCGACCTCCTCCGCCACATCGCAGGCTGATCTTACGTGGCCAAGCTCACCGTTCAGGATCTTTCCCCCCGTGGGGAGCAGGTGTTTATCCGGGTCGATTTTAATGTCCCCTTTGAACCTTCGCCCGAGGGTCCTAAAGTCTCAGACGACACACGCATTCAGGAAACCCTCCCTACCCTGAAATTATTGCTGGAAAAAGGGGCTTCCCTTGTTCTGGCCAGCCATCTGGGCCGCCCCAAAGGCAGGCCTGAGGAAAAATACTCGCTCCGACCTGTGGCAGCGCATTTAGCCAAACTACTTGGACGTCCGGTCCAGTTCGCATCTGACTGTGTCGGCCCGGAGGCGGAGAAGGCCCGTGCCGTCTTGAAGCCGGGCGACATTCTTCTTCTGGAAAATGTTCGCTTCCATGCGGAGGAGGAGAAAAACGACCCTGTCTTCGCCAAACATCTTCTGGGCTCGGCCAAGTTCTATGTAAACGACGCCTTTGGTTCGGCTCATCGCGCCCACGCCTCCACCGAAGCGTGTGCACGCCTGGCCAAACAGGCCGCTGCCGGTCTTTTGATGGAAAAAGAACTCCGGTATCTAGGCACGGAACTTTCCAACCCCAAGCGCCCCTTTTTGGTCATTCTCGGAGGCGCCAAGGTAGGGGATAAGATCGGTGTTTTGCGTGCGCTCCTCCAAAAGGCCAACACCATCCTGATCGGAGGGGGCATGTCCTACACCTTTCGGCTCGCGCAGGGACGTAAGATCGGCAAATCCCTTTCAGAACCGGATAAGGTACCCTTGGCCAAGGAAATCCTCACGGAAGCCGATAAACGCGGGGTCAAACTTCTGTTGCCCGAAGACACCCTCATTGTGCAGGAACTCGACTTCGCGGGCCGCAAGGTGTCCCCCGGCAGGTTCACCGAACCAGGCGCGGATATCCCCGACGGTTGGGAAGGCGTGGATATTGGACCCAAGGCCATAAAAACCTACGCCAAGGAAATTGCCTCGGCCGCCACCATCCTTTGGAACGGTCCGATGGGGGTCTTTGAAATCCCCGCCTGTGCGGAGGGAACCTTTGCCATGGCCAAGGCGGTCGCGGCCAATACCCAGGCCGTATCCATTATTGGTGGTGGGGATTCTGTCAAAGCGGTGAAGAAAGCCGGCTTCGCCAAGCAGGTCACCTTCATCTCCACCGGGGGCGGGGCCTCATTGGAATTTCTGGAGGGAAAAACCCTTCCCGGGGTGGCCGCCCTGCACGAGAAAAAATGACCAAGACTAAAATTAAGAAATCGATTCCGCGCCGCCCTTTTGTCGCCGGAAACTGGAAAATGCACCGCACCGCCTCGGACACCAAAATCCTGATCGAGGATATTGTCCAGCGCGTCCAAAAAGTCGCCACCGTGGATATGGTGGTTTGCCCCCCATTCACTTCCTTGCCCGCCGCGGCGGAGACCTTGGGACGTCACAGCATTCTGGCCCTCGGCGCCCAAAACATGCATCAGACCAAGGAGGGGGCCTACACCGGGGAAATCTCCGGTCCGATGTTAAGGGAGTTGGGCGTGCGGTATGTCATCTTGGGCCACTCAGAGCGGAGGCAGTACTTTAGCGAGACCGATGCATCGGTGGCAGTGAAGGCCGAAGCGGCTGTTGGATACCATCTCCGGCCGATTGTTTGTGTCGGGGAAACTCTGGCCCAACGGGAGGCGGGTGAAACCAATCAGGTGGTGGAAACCCAAATCCGGGGCTCCCTCGCCCATTTCCCTGCCGCTCATCTCGATGAGTTGGTCATTGCCTACGAGCCGGTCTGGGCTATCGGCACCGGCAAGGTCGCCACCCCCAAACAGGCCAATGAAGTGCACCACCGGATCCGCAAGCTCTTGGTCACCCTTTTCGGCGAAGCAGGGTCTTCCATCCGGGTGATTTATGGAGGCAGTGTGAAGCCAGACAACGCCGCGGAGTTGATGGCCGAGGCGGATATCGACGGGGCCTTGGTGGGCGGCGCAAGTCTCGACGCCCGCTCCTTTTTTGATATCATTGAAGCTGCCCGACCCGTTCGGGCATCCGAAAATGATTAATCTCGCCATCTACATTCTTCTGGGGATCAATATCCTCGTTTGCATCCTTTTGACCCTGCTGGTTCTCATGCAGAAACCCCGCTCCGAGGGGTTGGGAGCCGCGTTTGGCGGAAACTTCACCGATTCCATCTTCGGCGCTCAGACTTCCGATGTCCTCACCAAGGGCACCATTTGGCTGGGCGGAATCTTCATGGCCCTCACCTTGGTGCTGGCCCTGCTCTACAGTCACCGGCAGATGAGTGGCAACAAACTCCAAGAGGAGTTGACCAAACCCTTGGCTCCCGCCCTCACCAACACCGTCAGCACCAACGCCCCCGGGGTCTCCTTGCCTGCCGCCTCCGAAACCAACAACGTTCCCAACACCCCGGCCCCCGCCAAGCCCTGATGACTCTTCGCCGGGCACTCCCCGGCCTTTTCCTTTTCTCCCTACTTCTAACGTCCTGTCAGAAGCGACCCCGCGCCGATCTGGTCCTCTGCAATGGAGCTGAGCCACAAACGCTCGATCCCGCACTCGTCTCCGGACAGTTGGAAGGAAGGCTTTGTGCCGCACTTTACGAGGGACTGGCCCGCAAAGATGCCAAAGGGAAACCCGCTCCTGGAGTCGCCGAAAAATGGTCGGTCTCACCGGACGGCCGGACCTACACTTTCACTCTTCGTGAAGGCGCCAAGTGGTCCAACGGGGATCCTTTGACGGCGGAGGATTATCCCGGATTGATGCACTCGCCGTCGCCCGGGCCAGTACCGCCTTCAACCTTTACTGCTCGGGACAGGCTGATCTACTCCTCGATAAGGGCATGATCCCCTCTCTGATTCTCCCGCAGCTTCGGGGGCGGCCGGATTTTCATCCCGGTCCCCTTTTGGCCACCTACTTTTACCGATTTAATGTCACCCGCGCACCTTTCAAGGATCCACGAGTCCGCCGTGCCCTAGCCTTGGCCATCGATAAGGAGGCGATCACGGAAAAGATCACCCGCGGGGGCGAGCCCATCGCCCAAGCCCTCACTCCGTGCGGAATCAGTGGGTATCAACCTCCGGAAGGACTATCCCGCGATGTGGAAGCCGCCCGCGGACTTCTCCGGCAGGCCGGATACCCCGACGGTCGGGGCTTCCCGAGGGTTTCCATCCTGTACAATAAATCGGAACTCAATGAGCAGATCGCCGTGGAAATTCAGGCCCAATGGAAACGCGAACTCGGAATAGAAGTCGACCTCCGAAACCAGGAATGGGCCACATATTTGCGTTCGCTGGATACTCTTGACTTCGATATCGCTCGATCCAGTTGGGTGGGGGATTACGACGACCCCAACACCTTTCTCGACTGTTTTGTCACCGACCGTGGAAATAACCGCACGGGATGGTCAAACCCTCAGTACGACTCCTTGCTCGCCTCAGCCTTGGCCGAGCCGAATCCAACGAGTCGCTTTAAAATCCTGCAGAAAGCCGAAACCCTTCTGGTTACCGAAGCCCTTCCCATCTTCCCCATCTACCACTTCGTCGGTTGCCTGATGTTCGATCCCAGCCGATGGGACGGCCTGTATCCTAACCTGCTCGATGAACATCCCTTTGCGGAAATCCAGCGACGGGAAATTCAATCTTCCAAATGACGCAGGATTCATCCTTATCCTAATCCCTACCGATATGTTCCCTTTTTTTACTCGCAGGCTTCTCTCCTCAATCCCCGTGCTTTTTTCAGTTCTCGTCCTGTGCTTTCTGCTCGTTCGAATTGCTCCCGGATCGCCTTTTGCCTCCGAACGCGCCCTGGATCCGGCCACCAAGTCACTGCTCGAGGAAAAATACGGCTTATCCGGCTCACTCCCCACCCAGGTGTTTCGTTATACCGGCAATGTCATCCAAGGAGACCTGGGCGAGTCCCTGAAGTTTCGCGGTCGTACCGTGACCGAAATCATCGCTCAATCACTTCCCCGCTCCCTACTCCTTGGATCCATCTCCTTCACCTTGGCGTTGGGCCTGGGAATTCCCCTCGGGGCCTGGGCCGCCGCAAAGAGCGGTCGAGCCACTGATACTGTTTTAAACACCCTAGCCCTCCTCACCTTATCCATTCCCACCTTTGTCTTGGCCCCGCTATCGGTACTGCTCTTCGCCTTCTACCTGCATGTTCTTCCTCCTGCCGGTTGGGGTTCTTTCAACCAACTCCTCCTCCCCTCCCTCTGCCTGGCGATCCCCTTCATCGGATCCTGTGCCCGACTGACCCGATCCGGACTTCTCCAGACACTTCGTTCAGACTACATCCGTACCGCGCGCTCCAAGGGAGTGAGGGAATCCAAGCTCGTTCTCCTCCATGCCCTCCGCCCCGCTGTTCTGCCTTTGGTGGCCTATGCAGGCCCGCTGGCCGCCAATATTCTCACCGGAAGCCTGGTGGTGGAGGAAGTCTTTGCCATTCCCGGAATCGGGCAATTTTTTGTCAATGGCGTCATGAACCGGGATGTTTTTTTGGTCTCAGGCGCCGTCTTGGTCTACTGCCTTCTTCTTCTTTTCTTCAATCTGATGGCCGACTGGCTGACGGCCCTGCTGGATCCACGGATCCGCCTCTCTTCATGAAAAAACGCGGTCGCTTCATAGGACTGGCCTTCTTTGTCCTGATTGTCGGAGCAGCGGTCTTTGGCCCCATGCTCAGCCCCCACGGAGTGGGCGAGCTTTCCCCCCAGCGCCTCATGGCCCCAAGCCCACAGAATTGGTTGGGCACCGATCTCCATGGTCGCGACCTCCTCACGCGACTTCTTTACGGAGCCCGCATCTCCCTTCTGGTGGGATTTGTGGGGGCCTCCATCAGCCTGGTGGTGGGAGTCGCCTATGGTTTGGTGGCGGGCTATTTCGGGGGACGTCTGGATAACGCCATGATGCGGTTAGTCGATATTCTCTATGCGCTCCCCCGCATCGTTCTCGTGATTGTCCTGATCAGTCTCTTCGATCTGAAACTCAAACACGCGTTGGACGGAACTTTTCTCGCCCCCTTGGCCACCCACGCCCGCCTGGTTCTGCTCTTTGTCGGCCTAGGCTTGGTGGAATGGCTTACCTTGGCCCGTATCGTTCGAGCTCAGGTGTTAAGCATGAAAGAGCGCCCTTTTGTGCTTTCTTCCCGCCTCATCGGCCAACGAACTCCCACGATTCTGTTCCGCCAGATTTTACCCCAAATCCTCCCCACCGTCGTAACCTACCTCACCCTGGCCTTGCCAGCCGTGATTCTGGAGGAATCGTTTCTCAGCTTTCTGGGTTTAGGGGTGCAAGCCCCGATGGCCAGTTGGGGCACGTTGCTGGCAGATGGTGCTTCCATGTTAAATCCGATCACCACTCCTTGGTGGCTGATCGTATTTCCGGGCCTTACCCTCACCATGACCCTGCTTCTGCTTAACCTTTTGGGAGATCAGCTCAAG
>RGGS01000141.1 GCA_010024525.1 Verrucomicrobiota bacterium
TGCATGACCAGTTGGAAGGGTTCCCCGACGGTCATGCCGGCAGGATTGTCCAGCTCCACCCCGCAGAAATTGGTCCCTCCCTGGACGGTGGTGTTGTTGTTGGTTGTGCCCAGGGCAAAAGGATGCGTGATGCGGAGAAAACCGGATTCCATGACCGTAAAGAATCCGGTGATGGGGTTGGAGGCGGCCAGGGTCAGCCGGCTGGAGCCGTACTTGGTGATGTTGCCTCCGCCGCTGATCGCTCCGTTCCAGGTGCGGTTGGAGGATTCAATCAGACGCAGTTCCCCGGTGACAGCCACGTTGCCCTCGTAGCCGGCGTCGGTGAGGATGAGGCGGCCACTGCCGGCCTTGGTGAAGTTGGTGCCGACCAGTCTGGTGCTAATGTTGCCCTCGGTGTTGGCGGTGATGGTGGAGGTGGTGGAGCCCAGGGAAAGTGTCCGTCCAAGGCCGGTCAGGTTGTAGGTGCCACCGTTGGTGGTGGAGTTAAAGGTCAGGTTGCGGAAAGCGATATCCTCGGAAAGGGTGATGGCCCCGGCGGTGCCGGTGCCGCCCCCAAAAGTGGCATCAGATCCCTGCACCCAGGAAACGTTGGTGGAGCCGTTGAGCCAGTTGGTGTTGGAGAGATTCCAACTGCCCGCACCATTTTGCTGCCCCGCTGTGGTAGCGTCCGAGTCCCAGGTCAGGGCAAACGGAGTAAGGATAGTCATGCTGAGGGAGCGGTTAGTGAGAGTGGTTCCGTCCGATGCCTGAACAGTGAATATTGATGTTCCAGCGGTCGTCGGGGTTCCACTGATCGTTCCTGAGGAGTTGAGGGACAAGCCCGCAGGCAATGACCCGGCGGTATTTGTCCATAAGTAGGGAGGCGTTCCTCCCGAGGCGGCAAGGGATCGGGAGTACGCCAACCCGATGGTGCCCGAAGGTAGGGAAGCGGAGGTGATGGAGAGAGGCTGGTTGATATTGAGATTGAGGATGCGAGCACGAGTCTGGCCGGAGCCATCGGTCAGCTGAACAGTGAAGGTTTTGGAGTCGGTTGCGTCCGGGGTTCCGGCAATTTCCCCATTGGAGGTCAGCACCATGCCGGATGGCAGAGTTCCACTCGTCAGGGACCAATGATAGGGAGGAAGACCGCCGGTGGAGCCCAAACTCACGGAATAAGCCAAACCAGCTTGGCCATCGGCCAAAGACGTGGTGGAGATGAACAGGGGTTCCGCCACTTTTAAGGAAAATGTTTTTTCCGAGGTGACTGAGTTCGAGTCGGTCACCCGCAGAAGAAAGGAGAAGGAGCCGGATTCCGTGGGCGTGCCTTGGACGATTCCTCCCGGGGTCATGGAAATCCCGGCAGGAAAAATTCCGGCAAGCCTATCCCAAAAATAGGGTAGAGTGCCGTTGGAGGCTGCCAAGGTCAGGGCGTAGGCATTGCTTTTGACTCCGGCCGGGAGATTGGTTGTGGTGGTGATGGCCAAGGTAGGGTTGGGTTGAACGTTCATGCTGTAGGAACGGGTCGCGGAGCCGAAGGCGGCGTCGTTGAGCTGAAGAATAAAGCTGTAATTTCCGGCCGTGGTGGGATTGCCGGAGAGAATTCCTGAGGAAGAAAGCGACAATCCCGACGGCAAGGGGTCCGATCCTGAGGCCAGCGACCAGCTGTACGGTTCGGTCCCCCCGGTAGCCACCAAAGTCTGGCGAAATTCCGAACCGCTGACGGCATCAAAAATGGCCAACGTCTCCAATGAAAGGGTGGAAACCACATTGAGGGTGAGGGTTTTGTTGGTGGTCTTGTCCATCATGTCGGTCACGGTCACATTGAAAGAGTTGGTACCGGTTCCCGAGATGGTGCCGCTCAAAATACCGTCTGAGGACAAGGTCACCCCAGTCGGTAGCGAACCACCGGCGCCCACCGCCCAGGTGTAAGGGCCGATGCCTCCGCCACCCTCCAAAGTCTTGGAAATGGGAGATCCCTTGTTGAATTGGCCCAGATTGGAACCGGTCAAAATGGCGAGGGCATTGGTGTTAGTGGCGCTCAGGATCCGTAGGCGAAGATTGCGGGGGTAATAAGCGTCCCCGTTGGGTTTAGCCTGGAAGCCGAGGTTTTCAAAGGTGGTGTTGGTATTGTTGTCGCTACCCAGATTCGCCTGCCAGGAAACGGGGGTGAAGGTGTAGCGCCAGCCTGCATTGGTGGAGTCCCCGATCGTTCCATTAAAGACGGTGAACTGGTTGCGGTTGGCCACATCGCTGTCGAAATCCGCGCGCCAATCCCGGATGCTAGCGGTGCTGTTGTTGATAATGCGGAAGGTGCCCTGATAGGTGCTGGGCGGTGACCAGGCATTCTGAAAGACAAATTCGATCCGGACACTTCCGGCAGGTGGAGGGGGAATCGGATTTTTCCCGATGACATCGGCCCGAGCCGTGTCATCCGCCAGCACGGCCCCGGAAATCCCAGAAAGGCGGAGATAGAAATCCAAAGATTGTCCGACGAGGAGGTTTCCCGGGGGAATTGGTACGGAGACAGTCCGGTTGGTTTGTCCTGCGGCAAAGGTGACGGTGCCATTCGTCGATTGATAATGGATTCCCGGGACGGCTCCCCCCTCGAGGGTGGAAAAGTTGACCGTGACGGTACTGGACGAGGCCGAGGAGAGGACCACCTTGAAAACCGCGTTGGTGGCAGCACCACTCGAAAGGGGTTGATTCACGGCCAGATCGGCCACCGATACCGAGGGGGGCGGGCTATAGGTTCCGTTGATTGTCAGGGTGGCGGTGTCGCGCGCCAGGGTGGCTCCGGAGGGGGAGTTCAGTTTGAGGAAAAAATTACGGGAAACTCCCTGGGGAATTTGCCCGGAAAGAACTGAAAGGGGGACGGTCTTGGAGACCTCCCCTGCGGAGAAAGCCAAGATCCCATTCGTGGCGGCGTAATCCGTGCCTGCCGTGGCACTCCCGTTGGTCGTGGCGAAGTTGACGGTGATATTGGAGCTGGTGGCGGCGGATAAAGTCACGGTGACCACGGCATTGGTCGAGGAGCTTCCTGACTGGTTGACGGAGGCATCCGCTGCAGAGAGGGATGGCGTGGGGCTTTCCGCAGGGGGGGCGGTATCGCTGACGGCCAGGCTATAGGAGAGGGAGTTGGTGGACTTAATGGTGACCACCCGGCGATTCATCCCGGTGGTCAAGGTGGAGGTAGTGCCAGCATCCAGCGAAGCTCCGGCAGAGTTGATTTGCAGGAGAAAGGACGAGCCGTTGGGCCGTTGCAGGGTTAATCGAGTGGGGGAGTTGGTGCCCAAAACGGCGTCCGAGGCGTACGCCAGCGGAATAACCTCCGTGAAGAGATTGGTGTGGGTGATGACGACCGCGATATTGGAAGCCCCCAAGGTCACCGTCTTTTGGCCTGCCCGCGTTCCGTTATTGGTTAGTCCGTAGCTAAGAGTGAGATCCCCGGAGGGAAGATTGGAGACACCGGCCATGGGCGTGATGCTGCTGGCTCCCGCCTGGATGGAGGCAGGCATATTGGCAGTTTCATAAGTCACCCACGGGGTGTTTGTACCCGGAGCTGTGCCCCATTGAAAAAGATTGTTGGCCAAGGTTCCCGCCACCGGCTGAACCGCCAGCCCAAAATTTGAATTCCAGAGAAGATTGAGCCCGTAAACCTGGCGAGGGACGCGCCGATTTCCAGAGGCAAACGTGGCGTAGTAGTTAGTGCGTTTTGCGGTGCTCAGACTGATGGCGCCGGAGCTGGGGGAGGCATTGTGAAAGAGGCGGTTGAGGACGTTGGTGCCACGGCTGGGGAGTTTGGCCAGTTCGGCGTCCCGTTGGGCGACGGTGGGATGCCAGCTGTTGAGGATAGCATTTGAGGGACGACAGGCATCAAACACGAAGGAGGGGATGTAGCTGTAGGCATTCGGGACCGAGAGGGTGCCGTAATTTCCAAAGCGGGACTGTTCCGAAGATCGTTTGGCGGTGAGGGAAGCGGCGAATTCGGTGTCGGAGTAGGACAATGCACGGGCATTGGTGACGAACTCGGCCAAAGGGCGGGACTTCGGTGTCAAATAGGCGTGGCTCGTGCGGGTGTTGATGCCGGCACTGGCGAAAAAGGTGTTGGTGGAGATGCTGAGGGTAACAACCCTGCTATCCTTAACGATGCTTCACCTGCTGCTAACGCTTATGAAGTTGCTCGTGGTATGTCCCGTGAGACTTCAGAAACTCTAGGCGAAGCTGCTGCTCTATTCCGTGAGATGAGCTTCAGCATTGAGAAGACTTCGGTTACTGCAAAGACCCGTGCTCTCAAGGCAGACTACACCCTAGAACTCGCTCAAGACCTCAAGGCTATCCATGGTCTTGATGCAGAGCAGGAACTAGCAAACATTCTCTCCAGCGA
>RGGS01000142.1 GCA_010024525.1 Verrucomicrobiota bacterium
TGCCCAGCTGGTGTATCTTCCCCAAAACCCCGAGCCGGTCCAGCCGCTGGATCGCAAAATGAAGACCGCGGACGGATTGGAAATCGGTTGGAAAATGAGGCACGGTTTTGACCCTGCGGATCCCGCCGTGGCAGGCCAAGACCCGGATGGCGACGGCTTCACCAACCTTGAGGAGTACGCGGCCATTCCGCCCACGGATCCGCTTCGCAAGGAAGACAGCCCGGCCAAAGAGAGCAAATTAAAATCCCGCTCGGGCGACCCCTTGGCCATGAATGTGACATTCCCCGAAAAAAGCGGGGGCCTTTTCACCCTTCGCTTTCAGGTGGGCCCAAAACGCCGGGAGTTCAAGGGCCAGCCTGGCAACCGCTTTTGGGTGATGGCCGGTCCCGAGGGGGTGGAGGTATTTGCTGACGAAGCCAAAATGAAGGCGGCTCGCGAGAAAGCCAAAGAAGCGGGGCAGAACAGCCATGTCATACCGTTCCAGTTTGTCTCCTATGAGGAAAAAATTGAAACCATCAAGGATGCCAAGGCCGGAGGGGTGGAGATCGAGGTGGACAATTCGGAGATGGTTTTAAAAAGGGAGGATGCGCTGGCCGGCCCTTTCCAATTAAGGTTTGGCACCTCGCAACGCCCGCAGGCGATCTCCTGGGATGTGGGCGATGTTCTCCTGCACACTCCCGCCGCGGGGGGCACCTTGCTCGGGCCTTTCCGGCTGGGTGAAACTTTTCTTTTCGAGGGCAAGGAATTTTCGGTGGTGGGCCGGGAGGGCAAGAAAATTCAGCTGCTTAACCGAACCGATCCGGGTCAAAAGACGTTTTGGGTTCCATGGGAAGAGGATTCCGCGGCCGCCGGGTCGACCCCGTAGGAACCCTTTTCCGAACTTTTCCCAACGATTCGCAAGTTCTTCGCCGGGGAGGACGGTCGCCGTTGACCCCCCGGGACCACCGTAAATTATAGCCAAAAGCCCTTATGATGCGTCTTTTCGTCCCGATTACCCTTTGTGCCCTGATGCAGGCGGGTGTCTGGTCCGCTTCGGAGACGGAGGAACCCTCCCTTGATGCGGCCGGTTCCGCCAAGGCTTTGGATTCATCGGAAATGATGCAGAGGGAGATCGACCGCCGAAAAGAGATCACGTTCCAGCTGAATGAGATTCTGGATCTCGCCGACCGCCTCTACCAAACCGGGGAATGGGACCATGCCGAGCAAAAATACAATCTCGTGATGATGCAAACCGACGCTGATGGTCAGTTGGGGGGATTTCATCAGCGGGCGCGGATCGGCAAAGCGCGTTGCTTGGCCGCCAAGGCTTTGGCCAAGGAGGAGGAGGGGAAAATATCCGAAGCCGCTGGTCTTTTCCGGCAGGCTGCGGAGATGGATCCAACCAACAAGAAGATTCGCCGGAAGTCCGCCGATTTGGAGGAGGCCAGTACCCGACTTTCCGATCCCTACCCTGGCAACAAGGCCGTGACGGAGGGGCTCATGCAAAAAACCGAGGAGATCAAAAAGCTTCTCTCCCTCGCGGATCAGCTGACCGAGACCGGGCAGTACGTTGAGGCGAGAAAAAAACTGGATGATGTTTTGCGGATCGACCCGTACCACCGAGTAGCCAGGAAAAAAATCGAATTGCTGGAAGAAAAGAGAATTGCGGCCGCTGACCGGCGTTATTTGGCCAGCCGGGAGAAGGCTTTAGCGAAGGTCTCGGAGGCCTGGCTACCGCCCCCTCCGGCCAAGGTGGATCCCGCCAAGAGCCGCCAGACGGGTGCGGCCACCGGTTCCAATGCCGGGGAACTCATCAAAAAACTTGCCGAGATCCGGATTCCCGAACTCACCTTCAACGAAAGGCCGATCCGCGCGGCGGTGGAGGAGCTTCAGCGTTTGAGCGAGCAGTATGATCCTGAAAAGCGGGGGCTGAATTTTGTTCTTCGCCTGCCGCCGCCGGGGCAAGGAACCGATCCGGAGGCCGCCACGGTCAGCCTCGAGTTGAGAGATATCTCGCTGCAGACCGCCTTGAAATATCTCTGTGAACAGGTGCGCGGAGGAGAAAAGCTCCGCGCCGAGGTGGAGGACAGCGCTATTTTTCTGCTTCCCGCCACCGAGACGGGAGGGGAGCTGGAATCGCGAAGCTACAACCTGCCGCCCAGCCTGATTGCCAACCTTCCGGAGGCTTCCAATGATCCCAAGAAACTTGGGGAAGAGGTTCTTAAGAACATTGGAGTCAATGTCGGGGTCGAGGGGTCTTCCGCCGTATGTTTTCGCGATACCGGTAAGATGGTGGTTCGCAACACGGCGGGGGAGTTGAACAAGATTGAGCAGCGGATCCGGGATGCCCAAGGGGAAAGAGCGCAGAAGCAGTTCGAGGTGGAGACGAAATTCCTGCAATTTTCCGATAACGATCTGAAAAACTTCACCTTCAACCTTCAAATGAACGGGAATACCACCCTTCCCGCGCCAGGAAGCCCGGGTGCGGTCTTCAGCCCGTCCACGGCTAGTGGTGGAACCGATGGCCTACGCGGCACAGCCGGCCTGAATCAAAGCGGTGTTTCCGCGATCGCCCTGCAGAATCTGCTGGATCCGACGTATCCTCAGGATGTCTCCAACCAGGTGGGTCTGAACGCAAGGGTGTTTGGCCGCGGATTCGCAGCGGTTCTTCAATTGCTACAAAACGCCATTGGCCGGGATTTGGTGGCGGCTCCGCGGGTCACCCTGGCGGACGGCAAAGAGTCGAAAATCGTGGTCAGCCGAGAGATGTACTATCCGACCAGCTATACGCAGCCCACCGTTCCGAACAATGATCAGGGCGTGGGGGCGGGCTTCATCCTTCCGAGCAATCCCACCGGCTTTGAATCCAGAAACATCGGGGTAACCCTCAACGTGAAGGGTGAGTCCACCTCCATCCCGAAGGCGGTGGATCTGGATTTCACCAAGTTGGAGGTGGAGGATTTCGAGGGCTTTGTCGATTACGGAGCCCAAATCGCCACGGTCTCCAGCGGGCAGGGCGGCGCCTTGGACCCCAGTCCCCTGGTGCAGACCATTGACCCCGTCCAGCAGCTGATCGGACAAAGCCCATACCTGGTTCCGATCTTTTCCAAGCGCTCGCTGCAGAGTCGTGTGCGGCTGCTGGATGGCGAAACCGTGGGACTGGGGGGCTTGATCGCTGAAAGCGTCCAGCAAGTAGATGATAAAGTGCCCGGGCTGGGGGATGTCCCCCTTTTGGGAAGGCTCTTTCGGAGCGAAGCTTCCCAAAAAATCAAATTCAACCTGGTCATTTTTTGTACCGTTCGAATCATCGAGCCCGATGGTTCTCTGAGTTTCCCTGAAGATGAGGACAATCCTGAGTATGCCCAGGCGGGCTCTTCCGAAATGATGCCTTCGGTCCCATGAGAGTGATTCTCCTCTTTGCCCTCTGGCTTGCCCTGCCTTGGGTCTGCCAAGCCAATCCAGCCCTTCAAGAGCAATTGGCGGCTGAAACCCGTAAGAGAGAGCAGTCCATTCAGCCCTTGGAGAAAGCTTTGGCTCAAGGGGAGAAAATGGCGGCCCAGGGGGAAACTCTGCGCGCATGGGAAAGCCTGAACCAAGCCTTTCAAGATACCCCCGAGGCGCTGCGGAACAGCAAAGTCGGCCGGAGTGCCCAAGAAACCCTGGCCGATTGGGAGGCCAAGCTAGGGGAGATGGAGGCACGCCAGTCCCGCTGGCCGAAGGCGCGGGATTGGGCCCTGCGGTGTTTGCAGCGCCAGCCGGACAATGCCTCGGCGCGGGCCGTTTTGGAGGAGGCCAATGCGATCCTTGCCCGTGGCACCGTCGCGGGGGAGGAGACCAATCCAGCCCTTACCAACCGGTTTTTTGACAAACTCCAAGGTGTGCGGGACGGTTTAAAGGAGGCGGAACAACTTCGGGAAACCGGCCAACTGGATTTGGCTGAAACCCGTTATGAAGATGTTTTGCGAATCGACCCGTTCAATGCCGTGGCCACTGAGGGGATAAAGAAAATTTACCAGGAACGTGCCCTTGTGGCAGGCCAGTCCCGGGACCTGTCGAACTTGCAGCGGAGACGGGAAGTGCGGGAAGCTTGGAACAATATTTATCCCAAGAAATCCGTTTCCAACGGAGGGGCCCAGGTAACCGGACCCTTGACGGCTTCCCCCAGCTTTCAACTGGAGCAGAAACTTCGGGCGATCATGATACCGCAGATCGATTTTTCCGGGGCCGACTTGGAGACCGTCCGCCGGGCCCTCAACACCCTTAGTCGGCAGTACGACACGGATGCGGCCAAGACCGGGGTGAATTTTGTGGTTAGCGCGGATGTCACCGCCTCCCAACCTGTCAACCTGAAGCTGAGGAATACCACACTGGG
>RGGS01000143.1 GCA_010024525.1 Verrucomicrobiota bacterium
CATGAGGGCGCCCAATCCCTTGCCGATGTCCGCTTGAAGAATCAGAAGATTCGCCTCTTTGCCTGCCCCCGGGCGGCCGAGGCCTTCGGGGGGTCCGGATGGGAAGGCGTAACCCTGGGAGGTCCCGGACTTCTGGCCGAATTAATCGAACGGGCCTCCCCCATCCATCCCTTTTCTCCTGGATGAAACGGTTGGTGGTGATTTGCCAGACGGCTCCGGGCGGCAAAAGACGCCTCGCGGAGGAGGCTTTTCGGTTGGCGGCGGGTCTCTCCGCCACAGGCCGGTTTCAGCTCGATTTCATACTCGAAGATGGAGGTCTGCTTTTATTGGAGCCTGAATTCGGGGGTTCCCCTTCCTCCTGGGAATCGCTCCACTCCCCGCAGACCCGGGTTTACCTGCCTTCAGGTGTCTCCCGATCGATCCCCGGACTTTCCCTCCACCACTTGCCCGGAGAAGAGTTGGAAAAGATCACCCATGGGGCTGACTTGGTCCTGCGATTCTAAGGGTTTTGCTCGACTCCTGGGCCTCCATCCTCCATCCGAAGAGGGGTACCATGCTGGATCGCGCCCATCTTAAGCACCTTCACTTCCTCGGCATCGCCGGAACCGGCATGGGAACGGTGGCGGCCATGTTCCGTGAGATCGGACTCCAAGTCACCGGATCCGACCAGGCGGTCTACCCGCCGATGTCCGATTTTCTGCGTGAACGGGGAATTCTCTTTCACGAGGGCTATGCGGAGAAAAATCTTACCCCCAAGCCCGATCTGGCCATCGTCGGCAACGCCCTCTCCCGTGGGAATCCCGAACTGGAGGCCGTCCTAACCCACCGCATCCCCTTTGTCTCCCTCCCGGAACTGCTTCGGGGTTGGTTTCTGTACCGATCCCGAAATCTGGTCGTCACCGGAACCCACGGCAAGACCACCACTTCGACCATGCTGGCTTTCCTCCTCGAGAAAGGCGGCCTGCAGCCCAGTTGGTTCATCGGCGGTGTTCCGGTGGATCTCCCTGGAGGTTGCCATCGCGGCCAGGGGCCCTTCTGGGTGCTGGAAGGCGACGAATACGACACCTCGTTTGCCGACAAACGAAGCAAGTTTCTCCATTACCTTCCCGAACTGGTCATCCTCAACAATGTTGAATTTGACCACGCCGACATCTACCCCGACATCGCCGCCATTCAAAAATCCTTCCGTCAACTTCTCCAGACCGTTCCAAAAAACGGTTTAGCGCTGATCAATGCCGACGATCCCAACGCGCGTGCCGTGGCCAAAGATGCACCCTGCGAGATTCTCGAGGTCGGTGCAGGCCCGCAGGCCGCCGCCCGTTACCAGATTCTGCAACAAACACCCTCTGGAAGTGATTTCACGCTGCATGGACATAAGTTTCATCTTGGTTTGGCTGGCCAACATAACGTCCACAATGCCTCCATGGCCGTGTCCGCCGCCCATACGCTTGGCTTGACGCTCCCCAAGATCGCGGAGATTCTCCCACTCTTTCGGGGAGTGCGCCGCCGGTTGGAGGTCCGTGCTGAGTCCAAGGGGATCACCCTGGTGGATGATTTCGGTCACCATCCCTCCGCCTTACGGGAATCCATCGCCGCCCTGCGGCACCGTTACCCCGGCCGGAGAATCTGGGCTCTCTTTGAACCGCGCTCCAACACCACCCGTCGCGGAATTTTTCAAAGGGAATTGGCGCAATCGCTTTCGGCCGCCGACGGACTTTACATCGCGGAGGTCGCCCGCAAGGACCAACTGGACCCGCAGATGCGTCTCGATCCGGGAAAGATTGCCGACGATGTCCGCCAAGCCGGACGCGAAGCCTACTTTCTTCCCGGTCCGGAGGAGATTCTCAGGGACTTGATCCCCCGCCTAAAATCCGGAGACGTGGTCGCCGTCTTCACCAACGGCAGTTTCGGCGGACTCGTCGGCCAATTGGCCGACCATCTGAAATCAACGGTCTAAGCGGTGATCTCCGGGATCAGGGTTTTGACGTCCACCCCGCGGAATTGAAAGAGTTTCGCGATCGTCTCTTCGATAACATTATTCGGGCAGGAGGCGCCCGCCGTTACTCCCACCGTGACTTTGCCGGAGGGCAACCAATTCCTGGTTCTTTTCTCCTTGTGGGCGTGCTGGTCGTAATGCTCGATTTCCTCAGGCGATATCATTTTGGTGCAGTTACGAATGAAATACGTCGGTAACTTTGCCTCCCCCATCTCCGCCAAGTGACTGGTGTTACTGCTGTTGTACCCTCCCACCACGATGAGCAAATCCATCCTGTTCACCAAAAGATCGCGCAGGGCGTCCTGCCGCTCCTGGGTGGCTCCGCAAATCGTGTCAAAGAAACGAAAATGGTCTCCCAACTTCGGCGCCCCGAACCGGTCCTCGATCGCCTGTTTGATCCGACGCTGAACCTCCTCGGTCTCCCCGCGCATCATGGTGGTTTGATTGGCCACCCCGACGGCTTGGAGATGCTTTTCCGGATCAAAACCCGGGGAATGGGCACCGGCAAACTTCTTGAGGAACTCCTCCCGGTTGCCTCCCTTGCGGATATATTCACAAACATAATCCGTTTCCGCCAGGTTGTAGACCACGAGGTAGTGACCTAACCCATCTCCGCTGAGTGCGCGGGAACTGGTGGCCATAGTCTCCTCGTGGGAGGCCTTCCCGTGAATAATGGAGGTCACACGCTCCTTGTTGTACTGACGAACCCGCTTCCACACGCTCATCACGTCCCCGCAGGTGGTATCCACGGTCTGACATCCCAGTTTTTTCAGATGATCCATGGTCTCAACCTCCGCCCCAAAGGCCGGCACGATCACCACATCCTCGGCGGTGAGGCCAGACAGGTCGTACCCTTTGGTTCCTCGCTTAAGGGACTGGATCCCCATCTCCCGCAACTGTTCGTTGACCTCGGGATTGTGGATGATCTCCCCCAGAAGAAAAATGCGCTTGTCCTTGAAGACTTTGGCGGCGGCATAAGCCAGATCAATGGCGCGCTCGACTCCGTAACAAAAACCGAAAGCCTTGGCCAAAACCACGGTCATGTCTTTGGCCACCAAGGGCAACCCAGTGGCCCGCACGTATTCTACCGCATGACTCCGGTAATGTTTCTCGACCTGGGCCTGCACCGCCTCCATGACCTCTGGGGTGCGAAGGTTGACCTTTTTGGCGGCGGGCACAGGCGTGGCGGACATAAAGGCAAACTAACGAAAGCGTGTTCCGGGTCGAGCCTAGACGGAAGCCGGTCTTACTTCCTGCCCTTCAAAGGCTTGGAAACGATCCACTGCAGGATTCCCTTTTGGGTGTGCAGCCGGTTTTCCGCTTGGTCGAAAATATCGTCGGCTCGCTCCTCCAATATTTCATCGGTGATTTCTTTTCCCCGATAGGCCGGAAGGCAATGCAGCACCAAGGCGTTCTTCTTGGCCCGGGCAACAAGCTTCCGGTTGATTTGATAAGGAGCAAAGATCCTTTCCCTTTCCGCCGCCTCCGCCTCTTTTCCCATGGATACCCAGACATCGGAATAGAGAACATCCGCCCCGGTGGCCGCCTCCAGGGGATCTTCCGTCCAACTGACATTTTTCCCAAGGTTCATCGGCCGGAACTCTTTCGGGGCACCACAGACAAAATGAAAATGAAAGATCTCCGCCGCTTCGGCCCAGGACCGCGGGACATTGCAGGCGGCGTCGCCGATAAAGGCGATCCGCTTGCCCCGGATCGGCCCCAGCTTTTCCTCAATGGTGAAAATATCGCTCAGGATCTGGCAAGGGTGCTCGTCATCGGTCAATGCATTGATGGTGGGAATCCGGGCAAACTCGGCAAACTCCTCCACGTCGGATTGGGCAAAGGTGCGGATCACGGCCCCGTGCACCATCCGACCCATCACCCGGGCCGTGTCCCGCACCAATTCCCCCCTGCCCAGTTGAATCTCCGCCGCACTCAGGAAACTCGGAACCCCTCCCAACTCCCGAATGGCCACCTCAAAGGAAACCCGGGTCCGGGTAGAGGCTTTGGTGAAGATCAGGGCCCAGATTTGTCCGGCCAAGACCCCTTTTCCGACAGCCTTCTTGCCTCTTGTCCTCTTGGCTTTTTGGGCCAGATCGAGAATTTGCCGGGCTTCGGCTTCCCTCATGCCTGCCAGTTTTAAAAAATGTCTCATAGGGTGGACTCCACTTTCTGCAGGGCCTCCGTGATTTCCTGACGGGTTACATTATAAGGCGCCAGAAACCGCAGGACATCCGAACCTGCAGGTACTACCAGTAATCCCGCCTGGGCCAGCTTTTCGGTAATTTCAATAT
>RGGS01000144.1 GCA_010024525.1 Verrucomicrobiota bacterium
GGGGGCGGCGGGCTTTTTTATTAAACATGATCCATTACTCCTTGGCTTTGGTCTTTTCCTCGTCTTCGGACTCCTCGCCAGCTTCCTCCTCGGAAGATTCGACGGTGTCCATGAAGGGCTGGGCGCTCTCCCAACGGTTCTTGCCCTTGTTTTCCTGCTCGAAGCGGGACTGGCAATCAACGGTGAAACGCGCGAAGGGGATTGCTTCCAAACGGGCCACCGGGATGGCCTGACCGGACATTTCGCAAACCCCGTAGGTGCCGGCGGCAATCCGCTTGAGAGCCTCTTCAATCTCATAAAGCGCATCCTGCTCTTGGCTGAGGAGGCTCAAGGCAAAATCTTTTTCGTAGGCGTCGCTGCCGGCATCCGCTTGGTGCATGCCGAAGGCGGAACCGGCGCCTTCCCCGCGCTCGCGCAGGCTGTCCTGGGCGACTCCCTGCATTTGGTCGAGAATGTGATCCCGCAGATCAGCCAACTTGGCCTTCTGCTTCTCCAGAAAGGAGGCAGAGAATTTGGGAGGTTTCGCAGCCTTACCGCTCATCTCGTCCAAAGGGCGGAGGAATTTGGTCGGCATTTTGATGGGGAACGGGGGGCCCGAGGGCTTTTTGGCAGGAACGGGCTTACTGGAGGCTTTCGAGGGCTTTTTGGCCTTCGGGGAAACCTTCTTTTTGGAGGCTTTGGGGGCCTTCTTAGAAGAGGCCTTGGACGCCTTTTTGGCTTTGGATTTCTTTGCCATGAACATTCCAACCTAGCGAACCCTCAAGGGCTTGCCAATCGTAAAAGGGGGTCGATTTAGTTGGCTTCAAAGCTCAGATAGGTTGGGTGGGAGAGCCCCTTTTCGTAGGATTCCAGCAGATCCATGCCCTCGGTGGCCTTCATCTTGTCGGCCTTGATGGCCTCATCCACCTGGGATTTGATCAACCGGGAAAGCTGGGACGGATCGTACTGGACGTTCCCCAGCACCCGGGCGATGGAAAAACCAGGAATGGTCTCTTCGATGTAAAAACCATCCGGTTCATCAGAATCCAGGTAGACATGAGCTTCGTTCACTGAACCGAAGAGATTGTGCAGGTCCCCCATGACGTCCTGATAGGCACCCAAGAGGAAAAAACCGAGGATGTAGGGTTGCCCGGCAGGGGCGTGGAGCGGGAGGGTGGAGCGAATTCCGGAGCCGGCGACAAATTGGTCGATTTTGCCATCGGAGTCGCAGGTAATATCGACCAGCCTTCCATTGTGGTTGGGGACCTCGTTTAGCCGGTGTATCGGAACGATGGGGAACAGCTGCTTGAGAGCCCAGTGGTCGATCAGGGATTGGAACACGCTGAAATTGCAGAGGTACTGTTTGCCAAGCTGATCGTTCAGTTTGCGAATCTCTTCCGGAGGGGGTCGACCGTTGACATACAGGGCAGTGATCCTCTCCACCAAATGCCAGAAGGTGTCCTCGACCCGTGCCTTGGTGGCCAAATCCAGTAGCCCCAAATCGAAACGTGCGGCGGCTTCCTCTTTTACGGCCAAACCGTCGTTGAGGGATTCCCGCCGGTTTTTTCGGTTCAAATTGACCACAAGATCAGAAAGCTGCCGGACAAATTCAGGGTCGTCTTCTTTGGCGGCAACGAAGGGTCGCGGGGTTTTTTCAATCGTGCCGAAAACCTCCACCAGCAGGACGGAATGGTGGGCGACGGTGGCCCGGCCACTCTCGCTCACCAGATTGGGGTGGGGCACCTTTTCCTGGCGGCAGACTTCGGCCACCGAGCGGACCACATCCCGGGCATACTCTGCCAGGGTGTAGTTCATCGAGCTTTCGGAATCAGATCGGGAGCCGTCGTAGTCGATGGCGAGGCCGCCCCCCACATCCAGATACGCGGGTTTGAGTCCTAGATGATGAAGTTGAGCATAGAAGCGAGTCGCCTCCCGCACCGCCCGCCGCAGGGCCAGAATATCCGGGATCTGCGAGCCCACATGGAAATGGAGCATCTGCAGGGCTTCCGGGCAGCCCTCCTTGCGAAGGTATTCAATGGCCTCGAGGAGTTCGCCGGTGGAAAGGCCGAATTTGGCGCTATCTCCCCCGGAGAGGGCCCATTTCCCCACCCCGCGGGCCGATAGGCGGACCCGCACCCCGATCAGGGGCTGGACCTGCATCGCGCGGGCAGTTTCCACCGCTAGTTTGAGCTCCTCCGGCTTCTCAATGACCAGGATGACTTTCTTTCCCAATTTCCGGCCGATGAGAGCGGTGCGGATGAATTCCGCGTCCTTGTAGCCGTTGCAGATCAACAGGCTTTCCGGATCCCGGTGTTGGGCCAGTCCGGCAAAGAGTTCGGGCTTGCTGCCCACCTCGAGCCCGAAATGGAACGGCTCCCCGGCATCGAGAATTTCCTCCACGACCTCCCGCATCTGGTTGACCTTGATGGGAAAAACACCGCGGTACTCGCCTTTATAGCGGGTGGCCTTGATGGCATCGACGAAGGCTTGGTTGATGGCTCGCACCCGGTGCCGGAGAAGATCGTGGAAGCGGATGAGCAGGGGAAAGTGAAGACCCCGCTCCTTGGCCCGAGCGGCCACTTTGGCGAGGTCGATATCGGCACCTTCCGTAGCCAGGGGTTTGACGGTGATGTGGCCCTCAGGGTTCACTCCAAAATATCCGCTGCCCCAACGGGCGATGCCGTAGGTGCGGATGGCGTCCTCGATCGTCCAGGTTTCCGGCGCAGATGGCACAGCGTCATTCATAGACGCCTTGGGCATTGGAATGCAACGATTGGATGCAAAGTTCGGCTCTCTTGCGACCGCCCCGCCGGGAGTTAGCATGATGGGATGGCCAGCGATGCGATCCATGTGCAGATTCTCGGGCTGATGCCGGCTGCCAGCGGGATGGCGGTGTTTTTGGGGAACGACACCAAGACCTTCAGTATCCATGTGGATCACGGGGTTGGCACCTCCATTGCGCTTTTGCTTAAGGGGGAGAAGCGGGAACGGCCTCTCACCCATGATCTGATTCATCTCATCTTGCAGGGATTCGGAATCACGGTGGACAGGGTGATCATCAATGATCTTCGCAATGACACCTACTTTGCGCGTTTGACCCTGCGGCAGGTTGGAGCGGGCGGAACTTCCATCACGGAAATTGATGCCCGTCCCAGCGACTGCGTGGCCATCGCCTTGGAGACACAAAAGCCGATCTACGTGGCCAAGGCGGTCTGGGACAAGGTTTCCGACATGACCCCTTTTCTGCAGGAGCTGAAAAAGAAGTTTGAGACCGGGGCCGTGACTGGTGAAGAAGGTGGAGAGGAGCCTGGGGGAGAGGAGAAGGGTGGAAACGAAAAGCCTAGAAATCCCGGAGGAAAAGGGCCCAAGAAAAGTTGAGTCGGGAGTCTAGGGTGGCAGGGAGGTAGGAGGGTTGGAGTCGGTCAGGGTTTTTAGGAGAATGGCCAACATACCCTTTGAGCTGCAGGGTAAGGTGGAATTCACCACCGGGAGAGGGGGAACGATCAGCTCTTGTCTTCCGGAGGGGGCTCAATCTCAGACATAATTTGCAGGATGCGGTCGCCACGTTTTTGCGCCTCATCGACATGGAAATGCAGGCGCGGGGTGTATTTGATGTGGAGGGCTTTATTGAGTTCCGACTGCCACTCCTCCTTGAGCATGTTGAGGGAGTGAATGACCTGGGCATCGGGAGTGGAGCCGTCGAGATGAGAAATAAAAATCTGGGCGTGTCGCAAATCCGGACTGACCTCCACTCCGGTGATGGTGATGAGCTGCCCTTCCAGTGTGCGTTCCCGAGTGATCAAACGGGCGAGCACGGAGCGGATGGATTCAGCGACTCGGACCAGACGGCGGGAGGACATGGAATTGGGCGGCAGGTGGCAGGATTAGGCAGTAGGAAGGTGATCGGTTACAAGGTTTGGGGGACTTTTTCGAGCTGGTAGCACTCGATGATGTCGCCTTCCTCATACTCGTCGAAATTGCCCAGCCGGATGCCGCACTCCAAGCCTTGCCGGACTTCCGGCACGTCTTCTTGGAAGCGCTTGAGGGTGACCACGCCACCGTCGTAAATCGGCTGTTTTTTGCGGATGACGCGGGCGCGACCGCTCTTGGTGATCCGACCGCTCTGCACCTGGCAGCCCGCCACCATGAACTTGGAGAGTTCGAACACCTTTTTGACGAGGGCGTTGCCGAGAGGGCTCTCGCGGAGTTCGGGATCGAGGAGTCCTGTCATGGCCTCTTTCACCTGATCGACGAGTTCGTAAATGATACTGAAGAGCTTGATCTGGATGCCCTCGCGCTTGGCGGCGTTGG
>RGGS01000145.1 GCA_010024525.1 Verrucomicrobiota bacterium
CACCCAGCCCAACTGACGGCACGCTGTGCCGGTTCCTGCTACCCTGCTGATCCCAGGGAGGCCTTGGCTCACTTTGACCAAGCCCTGAAAAAGGTTCGGTCCTCCAGGGGCGGCACCGAAGACCATCGTCGACCGATCGTTCCCCATATCGATTTTCGGGTGAACCTCGATCTCTACGCCCAAACCTATGCCCTTTGGCGTGACCGAAACTGGTTTCCCTCCCGAGTCGTCATCTTGGGCGTCGGGCACCGCTGTCCCAGCGAACTGGCCTGCCTTCCGGTGGACTTTCAAACGCCACTCGGACAAGTCAAAGCCGACACCGATCTCTTTTCCAAAATCGCCTCCCAATGCCCCCTCCCCATGGGCCGCGAGACCCGTGGTTTTCAGGGGGAACACTCCATTGAGTTTGTCGTCATATGGTTGCAGGCCATCCGCGATCTATTCTTCCCGGGAAAGTCCTTCACCATTCTTCCGATTCTCTGCGGAGGATTTCAATCGGCGGTGGAGGCAGGAAGACCGCCTACCGCAGAGTCCCCGGAAACTCTCTTTGCCCATGCCCTGGCACAGGCTTCCGAGGACACCGAAACCGCCTGGGTGGCCAGCATCGATGGTTGCCACGTGGGACCCCGCTTCCAGCACCCTTTTGCCGCCGACCCAAAAGTTCGTGCCCAAGTGGCCGGTTGGGAGAAGAAACTTTGGACGCTTGCCTCCAGTGAAAAACTGGACTCTTTTTTCCAGCATCTCGCCACCAATCAAAACAGTTTCTACTTCGACGGGGTCGGCGTCCTTCATACCCTGCTGGCAGGCAAAAACCTCCGTGCCCAGACCCAGCCTGCGACCCAATGGCATGAACCTTCCGATCAGTCCATGGTCTCATTTTCCCGCGGATTTTTGGTCCCTGCCGCCTGATCGCCGGTCTTTTTCATCCATCGTATCTCCTCGCCCGCCGTGCGGCTCTTGCCGATAATTCAAATTCGTGGATTTAAATAAACTCACGGAAAACGCACAAAAGGCGGTCACCTCGGCCCAGGCCGAGGCGGCCAAACAGGGTCATCAGGCCGTTGAGGTCGAACACCTGCTCCACGCCCTGGCCACGCAGGAAGACGGCCTGATTCCTCGCCTCCTGGAGAAACTGGGAGCTCAACCCACCCGCTTTGCCGAGCGCCTTGAATCTGAAATCGCCCGCCTCCCAAAAGTTTCGGGCCCAGGCACCTCCCCCGGTGGTGTGTATGTCACCCCACGTTTCCAGTCCCTCCTGGGTCGCGCAGCCGAAGCCGCTCAAAAACTCAAAGACGAATACATCAGCGTGGAACACCTGCTCCTCGCCGCCTTGGGCGAAGAGGCCCACACGGGAGCCGCGAAGGTTCTTAAGGAGTTCCACATCACAAAAGACAAACTCCTCACCACCCTGCAGACGGTTCGCGGGGGCCAGCGTGTCACCTCAGCCAACCCGGAGGCCACCTACGAGTCCTTGGAGAAATACGGCCGCGATCTCACCCGACTGGCCCGCCAAGGCAAACTCGACCCCGTTATCGGTCGCGATCAGGAGATCCGTCGCACGGTCCAGGTTCTCTCCCGCCGCACCAAAAACAACCCCGTGCTCATCGGTGAACCGGGCGTGGGCAAAACCGCCATCGTGGAGGGCCTGGCCCGCCGCATCGTCGCCGGGGACGTTCCGGAAAGCCTGAAAGAGAAACGGATTGTGGCCCTCGATCTCGGTGCCTTGGTGGCCGGGGCCAAGTTTCGTGGGGAATTCGAGGAGCGCCTGAAGGCCGTGCTCACCGAGGTCTCCAAAGCCGAAGGATCCATCATTCTCTTTATCGACGAAATTCACACCATCGTCGGGGCCGGCAAGGCCGAGGGCGCCATGGACGCAGGCAACATGCTCAAACCCATGCTCGCCCGCGGCGAACTTCACTGCATCGGGGCCACCACCTTGGACGAATACCGCAAATACATCGAAAAAGATGCTGCCCTCGAGCGCCGCTTTCAGCCGGTCTTTGTCGAGGAGCCCTCCGTGGAGGACACCATCTCCATCCTTCGGGGTCTGCGCGAGCGATATGAGGTCCACCACGGGGTGCGCATTCAGGACGCCGCTTTAGTGGCCGCCGCCACCCTTTCCAACCGCTACATCACCGACCGTTTTCTTCCCGACAAGGCCATCGACCTCATCGACGAGGCCGCCGCCAAGCTCCGCACGGAGATCGAATCCATGCCGGAGGAGTTGGAAAATCTCCAGCGCCGCATCCTCCAACTCGAAATCGAGCGGGAAGCCCTCAAGAAAGAGAAGGACACCGCCTCGAAGGAACGGTTGAAGACCCTTGAGAAGGAGTTGGCCGACCTCAAATCCAAACGGGACACCCTACAGGCCCAATGGCAGGCCGAACGCGGTGGAGTGGAATCTTCGCGCAAGATTCGTGAGGAGATCGACAAAATCCGCCAACAGATTGAAACCGCCCAGCGGGCCTACGACCTCAACAAGGTGGCCGAACTGCAGTACGGCAAACTTCCAGAGTTGGAGAAAAAACTTAAGGACGCCGAGACCGCTGGGGAGGAAAAAAAGTCCAAACCCGGCAAAGCTCGGCTGGTTCGCGAAGAAGTCACGGCGGAGGAAGTCGGCGAAGTCGTCTCCCGTTGGACCGGAATTCCCGTCACCCGTCTCCTCGAAGGGGAAAGGGACAAGCTTCTGCGCCTCGACAAAATTCTCCATGAACGGGTCATCGGCCAAGACGAGGCCGTGCAGGCCGTGGCCGATGCGGTGGTTAGGGCCCGCTCGGGGCTCAAGGATCCCAAACGCCCTATCGGTTCATTCCTGTTCCTGGGACCGACCGGGGTGGGCAAAACCGAACTTGCCCGGGCTTTGGCTGCGACCCTCTTTGACAGCGAGGACGCCATGGTTCGCATCGATATGTCGGAATACATGGAAAAGCATGCCGTCTCCCGCCTGATCGGCGCGCCTCCGGGCTACGTGGGGTATGAGGAGGGCGGCCAACTGACGGAGGCTGTCCGGCGCCGGCCTTACTGCGTCATTCTTTTTGACGAAATTGAGAAGGCGCACCCGGATGTTTTTAACACCTTCCTCCAGATCCTCGATGACGGCCGACTGACCGACAGTCAGGGCCGAACTGTGGATTTCAAAAACACCCTGATCATCATGACCTCCAACATCGGCTCCCCTTTGCTGATGGAGGGACTGGATTCCAAAGGGGAGATCACCGAAAAGACCCGAAAATCGGTCATGGGCGAGTTGCGGAAACATTTCCGGCCCGAGTTTCTTAACCGGGTGGACGAAATTGTCCTCTTCAAGCCCCTCACCCTTGAGGAAATCAAAAAAATTGTGGATCTACTTCTCGGCCAGCTGCGCCATCGCCTGGCGGAGCGCCGTCTGACCCTGAATCTGAGCGATGCCGCCCGCGAACACATCGCCCGCGAGGGGTACGACCCGGTCTACGGGGCCCGCCCCCTCAAGCGATTCCTGCAAAGGGAGGTCGAAACCCGCCTCTCCCGCAAACTCCTCTCCGGCGACATTCCCGACGGCTCCACCCTGAGCTTGAACTACAAGGACGGGAATCTGGATATCCAGGTCGGAAAATAGGGCTTGGCCCGTCCCTCTCTCCAACTTCCCGCTTAACATCATCTGAATCTCCATCTTAATCTATTTCATATGCCCTCTTTTGATGTTGTTTCCGAAATTAACCTGGCCGAGTTGAGTAACGCCCTGCTGATGGCCCGCAAGGAGTTGGCCAGTCGTTTCGACTTCAAAGGCGTGCCTTGGGAAATTGCGGAAGAGAAGGATAAGCTGGTGCTTTCCGCCAACGACCATTTCAAACTCGATGCTCTTCGGGAAATTGTCATGGGTAAGCTGGCCAAACGCGGTGTCCCCCTGAAAAATCTGGAACCCAAGGAGGCGGAACTTTCCTCCGTGGGGCGGGCTCGGCAGGAGATCCTCCTGAAACAGGGCCTTTCCGGCGAAAACGCCAAAGGGGTCAGCCAATCCGTCCGCTCCTCCGGACTCAAACTTCAAGCGGCGATTGAGGGAGGCAAAGTCCGGGTCTCCGGAAAGAACCGGGACGACCTGCAGGCCGCCATCGCCCACTTGCGGGGCTTGGATTTTCCGGTCGCACTTTCTTTCAATAATTTCAGGGAATAGAGACCGGGTGGGGTGGGTCCGATGAGCCTACTTCCGCGTGATGCGCAGCATTTTCCGCTTACTTCATCTTCATCCTCAT
>RGGS01000146.1 GCA_010024525.1 Verrucomicrobiota bacterium
CATGTCCGAGGCCGCCACATAATTGAGCGGATACTCGTACGGATCGCTGAGATCGACCGCGACATCAAAGTCCGCAATCAGTTTTTTGATGTAGGCAATGTCCGTGGGCCGGGCGGAAACCAGAATTCGGTTGGTCCGCGTGTCGGGAATGAGAAGGATGTCGGCCCCGCTTTCGGCACTGGTGATGGTGGCGCCTCCGGCCGCCTGGGCTCCGGGGACCGTCGGCACCCCGGGAGGCTGGGAGGGCTGGCCGGTGGCCGCCTTGGCCGCGCCGGTGCCGGCCGTGGCGGTTTTTCGCTCCTCAAAAAGCTTGGTGATGAGTTCCACCACCCGGTCGGCATCCGCCTGATGCAGTTGTACAAACTCCCTCTTCACCTCGGGGGCGGGCTGATCCACCAGTTGCCGAACCTCGATCAGCCTCCGGATCAGGGTGGAGTTTTCCGTGATCAACACCTGGTTGGCGATGGGGACCGGCACCAAGCTCCCATAGGGATGCAGGGTGATGAACTGCTCAAAAATGGGAACCGCATCCGCCGCGGAGAGATACGTGAGAGGCATGACGTAGGACGCGATCACCTCCCCTTCCGGCAGGGATTTCTCATCCGTGAAAAGAAAAACACCCTCGCTCCTGGGATTTTTCCCTCCCAGGGTGTTGATTACCTTGATGGCCTTCTCATCGACGGCGATAAAGGCGTACCCGTTGAGCAAAAGGGTCGATTCCAGCAACCGGATGGCCTCAGCCTTGGTCACCGGCTGGTTCAACGTCAGACTCAGGTTGGCGCCCCCCGCGAGAAGACTCGCGTCCTTGATCAGCGTGACTCCTTTTAGTTTTTCGTAGATCAAAAGGAAATCCGACACGGGATTGTTGGGGAATTGGATGGTGTCGGGGGAGACCATTTCCGCATCGGCGGAATCTTTTTTTGCCACCTCCGCCGGGAACCCGGCGACGGGCAAAGAAGAGATGGGCATGCGCCCGGGGACGGGCTTGGCCTCCGTCTGCGCGAAGACACTCCTCCCACCGAGAACCAGCAGGCACAAAGAGACAGATAAGATTTTCATCGGCCGGCCTTCGGCGGAATGGGAATCACCCGCCGCCGGATGACGGCCGGGGCTGTCTTCTGTCCTTGGACATTTCCTGCCTGCACCTGTCCCGGTTGCCCGGGCAAGCCCGGAACTGTCGGGGTGCTGGGAACCGGGGCGCCGGGTTGCCCCCCCGCCATCGGTGTGGCCGGCGCCGCTCCACCGCCTCCCGTCACCTCATATTTCAAGGTGGCCACCTCGGCGCCTTTTTTAACTCTGGCCTCCATTTTGGCAGGGTTTCCCGAGGGATCTTTTTTCACCTCGACGAGCACCATGCCTTGGGCCGAGGGAGAGGGCTTTTTCCCCACCAGCACCCGGTCTGGTTTGGTTTTGTTTGCCACCATCACGAAATCCTCCCCATCCAGCCTGACAAATCCGGCCAAAACGAGGTCCTTGGCAAAATCGGCCGCCTCTTCCGTGCTGGAGGCCAAGGTGAAGGGGGATTTTTTGCCCAAAGGCGCGAAACGCGAATACTCCAGACTTGCCGGAAGGCCGGAAGAAGTCTGGGTGGGGGAAGGGCTCGGCACCGACGATGCGCTATCCTCTACCATGGCACTCCAACCTACCCCGTGGAGGGCCGCCACCAAGAGAACCGGGGCTGGAATTGTGAGAAACTTGTTCATGGAGTCGGGGATTTAAAAAACTGGGCGGCCTCTGCCTCACCGACCATTTTCGGGGGCTCCGGGCTCAACTTCAGGTTGAGAGCCGTAATCGTCATCCCTTTTTCCGGCTGGTAGACGGCCACCCCCCATCGGATGAACTGTTCCAGGCTGCCGGTCAACCGCATCCGGTTTCCATACACCGTAGTGGAAGTACCCGCACGGGGGGCTTGGAGGGTTTGTTCCTCAATCTTCAGCCCTGCGGAGGTGGCCGTGCTCTGGGCCGACTTCTGGAGGACGGAGGAGGGGTTGCCTTCCGGCATGGGCTGGAGGTTCTTGCCCAGCCACTCGATTTTCGGAGCCCAATCCTCTTTCTGGCCGATCCAGGTTTGCGCCTCCATCAACTCATCGGAAACCCGAAGAAGATTCCGCCGGTTGATCTGGTCGTAATTCAAAACGAATTTCAGAACCAGCAAATGCAGACCGGCCCCGACCGCCAGCCCAAAAAGAAGCATCAGCTTCCTCTCATGACCCGTTAGCGTTCGCATCGGTTCCTCCTTCCTCTCCCTCTTTGGGCGCGACTCCCGGAGGAATTCCCTCCACCTGAAATTGGGCGTTGCCGTTCGGCAAAAGGCGCGGCTGGGGATGACTCCACTGGTAAAGGGCCAGTTCCTTGTTGCCTTTCAGCCAGTTGAAATATTTTTCCGTTTGTTCGAGGTCCTTGCCTTCCCCCGTCAAAAAAACATGTTTCCCGTTGTATTCGAACTGGGTCAGTCGAACGCCCTCAATCTGCGGAGGATCCTTTTCCACCAGGGGGCGGGAAATCTGCCAAAGAACCTCCCACACGTTCATCTGCGTCTGGACCAGGGCACCCGCCTCCCGCCACGCCATCGCCGCGGCGCGGATCTTTTCCGCGTCGGCCGAGATCGCCGCCAACTGCCGTTCGGCCATTTTCAGACGGAAAAATGGAATGGAAAAATAAACCACCGCTAGGGCCATCACCACGGCGTAAACCAAACAGCCTGCCTGCAGGATTTTTCTCTGCTTCGCCTGTTCCGCCTTGGCCAGCCTTCGCTCGGTGAGGGTGGGCGGAGGCAGATTCCAAGGCTGCCCGGAAAGCCGTGGAGGCAGTCTTGATTCAATCCTGGAGGGGAACGACAGGTTGCCTAACAACGTCGCGGCTTCCGGGTGGCTTTGATTGTCCCGCAGGACAAGCATCTGCAACTCCTCGAGGACACCCTCCCCCTCCAGTTGGGCCAAGAGCGCCCCCAGTTCCACCGCCATGGCGGACCCCAGTTCTTTTTCCAGAAGAGGTTGGGTGTGCAACCACCTGCCCGCGGCATAAAAATCCACCACCCACCGGCCCAGTTCCCGGCGAAGAATCGCGGTGGATTCACCCGAGGGCGGGGGCAACACCCGGCCGGCCACCTCATAGCGAGAAGCCTCCTCCACAATCCAATTCTCATCAAACGGCACCCCGAGGATGGCCGAGGCGTCCAACTGCCGTACAACCGGCTCTCCCTGTTCATTCACCGCCACCCCTTTCGTGCGGATGGGTTCCATGGACCAGACCGCCGCCTCGGGATTCGCTCCGAGCATGCCTTTTCTCTCCAGGGCAAGGGCAGCCAAGTCCCTGGCCGGCGTTTCCTCGACCACCGGCGCCCAAATGGGGACGGAAAAGAATGCCCGGGATGGAAGACAGACCACCGATCCGGAAGGAGGTCTTAGCTTTTTTGGTAGAGGAGCCGGTCCCACACATCGGACCTGGCCCCCTTCCGTGCTCCAAGCCTCCCACCCGTCCGGGCCGGGAAAAAGAAAAGTCAGCCCCGTCGAAGCTCTGCTTTTGCCGGTTTTCGGCTGAGAGGTCGCTTTTTTCAAGGCTGCTTGTCCTCCATCCATCGGGACTTGATCTGCGGAGGGTTGCGGGAGATGAGAGCCACCACCGTTCTACTAGCCTCCCCCACATAACCCGTCGAGGTCACCCGCCAAAGATCCTCCCCCCCGTTGGTGGTACGCTCGGCCAGAATCTCCTGACTCACCTGCAAGAAACCCGGATTGACCTGATCATCCGGTGTTCCTGCCACTCCATCAGGCCCTCTCCTGGCCAGCATGAAGTTCCCCGCCGCTCCGGGGGAAAGGCCAAGAACCGCCTCGATCAAATCCTGATCCGCCGTCAGAAGTGAGAGTTTTCCCGATCCATAGATGGTGAACTTTTTTTGCCAGTCGACCCCCGCCTTACCCTCTTGAGCCTCCTTGGCCATCTCCCTCCATCCCATCACCTTTTCGAGTTCATCCAGCCGCTCCAACGGCCCGTTTCGGGGAGGTGCCATTTTTTGTTTTCCATAGTCATCCGCCTCGGCGCCCTGGGGCTGGGTCAACGAGTCAGCGTCCACCCAGTCCAAAAGGCAGTCGATCGCCCGCTGGGAGGTGGAAAGGTTAACCTCCCATCCGGCAAAGAGATTTTGCAAAACCCGCCGGGCGAGCGCCTCATTTCCGGACCGGAGAAGATAATTCAGATTCAG
>RGGS01000147.1 GCA_010024525.1 Verrucomicrobiota bacterium
TCCATGTTGCATCGAGGGGATCGGGTGAATGTCCGCCGGGTGATGGGGGATTATGCCGAAGTGGAGACGATGGATCATCGGAGGGGCTACGTGCCGACGGGGGTTTTGGAAGACCAGTAACCCCGGGGAAAAGGCTGGAACCGAGGGGTCGGAGGATTACTATTTCTGATGCGGGGAGTCCGGCCGGCCGGGCTGAGAGTCGGGAACCATGGTCCCGAGACCCTAAAACCTGATGCGGATCATGCCGCCGGAGGGAAATGCTTGGTGGTTTTCTCCCGGGGTTGGGTCGGCGGTTGGGAAAGGAGAAAATCGATGAGCACGAAAAACGGTCAGACGAAAATCGAAGAGATCGACGCCCTCGAGGGCATGAAAAGGGTCTATGTCCGGGGATCCCGGGCCGATGTGAAGGTTCCTTTTCGTGAGATTGAACTCCAACCCACCCGTTTGCCGGACGGCAAGCTCCAGGCCAATGATCCGATCCGGGTTTACGACACCAGTGGTCCCTGGGGGGATCCCGATTTTCATGGGAATGTAAGACAGGGGTTGCCCGGCCTTCGGGCGGGATGGATTGAGGAGAGAAAAGACACCGAGGTTTACCCAGGGCGCGAGGTTCGTCCGGAAGACAACGGCCATCGCAATGGGAACGGACAGGTGAACGAGCAGTTCCCCGGGGCCCAGCGGCAACCTCGCCGGGCCCGCAAGGGTTCGGTCTCGCAACTGCATTACGCGCGCAAAGGAATCGTCACTCCGGAAATGGAGTTCATTGCCATCCGGGAAAACATGAAACTGCAGGCGGTGAGGGAGTCGGTCGAGATGTCAAACCAAGCACCCCGCGACAGCCTGAAGTTCCAGCATCCGGGTCAGGCTTGGGGGGCGTCGGTTCCCAAGGAGATTACCCCGGAGTTCGTGCGGGCCGAGGTGGCAAAGGGCCGGGCGATCATTCCGGCGAACATCAATCATCCGGAACTCGAGCCGATGATCATCGGGCGGAACTTCCTGGTGAAGATCAACGCCAACATCGGAAACAGCGCCGTGGCCTCCTCGATCGAGGAGGAGGTGGAGAAGCTGAGGTGGGCGATCCGCTGGGGGGCCGACACGGTGATGGATCTTTCCACCGGAAAAAACATTCATCAGACCCGGGAATGGATTTTAAGGAATTCGCCCGTGCCGATCGGCACCGTGCCGATTTATCAGGCTCTCGAAAAGGTGGGCGGCAAGGCAGAGGATCTGACGTGGGAGATGTTCCGGGACACGCTGATCGAGCAGGCGGAGCAGGGGGTGGACTACTTCACCATTCATGCGGGCGTGTTGTTGCGTTTTATCCCGCTCACCGCCAAGCGGATGACCGGGATCGTGAGTCGTGGCGGTTCGATTATGGCCAAGTGGTGTCTGGCCCATCACCAGGAGAACTTCCTTTGGACCCATTGGGACGACATCTGCGACATCATGGCCGCGTATGACATCAGCTTCTCGATTGGGGACGGGCTGCGTCCGGGTTCCTTGGCCGATGCGAACGATGAGGCGCAGTTTGGGGAGTTAAAGGCGCAGGGGGACCTGACCCAACGGGCGTGGGAACGCGGGGTGCAGGTGATGAATGAGGGGCCGGGTCATGTGCCGATGCATCTGATCCAGGAGAACATGGAAAAGCAGTTGGAGTGGTGCCATGAAGCGCCGTTCTATACCCTGGGCCCTCTGACCACGGACATTGCCCCGGGTTATGATCACATCACCTCGGCGATCGGGGCGGCGATGATCGGTTGGTACGGATGTGCGATGCTGTGTTACGTCACCCCCAAGGAACATCTAGGTCTTCCCAACCGGGACGATGTGAAGGCGGGAGTGATCGCCTACAAAATTGCGGCCCATGCCGCGGACCTAGCCAAGGGCCATCCGGCGGCCCAGTACCGGGACAACGCCTTATCGAAGGCGAGGTTTGAGTTCCGTTGGCGGGATCAGTTCAACCTTGGTTTGGATCCGGTGACGGCCCGGCAGTATCACGACGAGACTTTGCCCAGCGAGGGGGCCAAGAGCGCCCATTTCTGTTCCATGTGCGGACCTCAGTTCTGCTCCATGAAGATCACCGAGGACGTGAGAAAGTATGCGGCCGAGCAGGGAATGAAGCAGGAGGAGGCGTTGGAGAAGGGGATGAAAGAGAAATCGAAGGAGTTTGTCCGCCAAGGCGCGAACGTTTACGCAAAGGTTTGAGCCCAGGAAGATAACTATCAAGGGATAAACTTGGTTTGATTGTATGCAGAAAATGAATACAGTAGATACATGAAGCAAGTTACCATTAGAAAGGTGTCTGATCGTGGCTTGGATGTGGCCAGGCGGTTGGCGAGAGAGCAGGACGTTCCGCTCAACGAGGTTCTGCGCAATGCGGTGGAAAAAGGATTGGGGGTGGCCCGCAGCAACGGGTTGGAGATTTATGCGGCAGACTCCCATTTTGGGCCTGAATGGGACCAATATATGGAAAATGATCTGAACCGAATTGATCAGGAGATGTGGCGTTGAGAATCATGCTGGATACCAACGCCTACAGTGATTGGCGGCGAAACGGGACTTGGAACGAACTAATTGGGAAAGCCTCGGTGGTGATGGTTCCAACCATGGTGTTGGGGGAACTGCACGCCGGTTTCCGTTTAGGAAAGGCGGGACTGGAGAATCAGTCGAAACTTTCCCGCTTTTTGGGGGAGGACGTGGTCAAGGTAGTCAGCCCCGGGGAGGGTACGGCGGAGATTTATGGCGACTTCTTTGCCTATCTTTACAAGCAGGGAACCCCTTTGCCGATTCATGATATATGGATCGGAGCTTTGTCGTATGAGCACAAGGCTGTCTTGGTTACCAAGGACAGACATTTTTCGCGGCTTCCCCAGGTGCCGTTGGCTCCGATAAACGACTGATTATTTTCCCAACTGCACGATCGTCGAAAAGAGTTTCGGCGGGACCGGCATGACGGAGAGGCGGGATTGGCGAAGCAGCAGGAGTTCGGAGAACTTCTTGTCGGCTTTGAGTTGATCGAGCGTCACCGGAGAGGAGAAAGCGCGCACGGACCCGAGCATGACCGAGGTCCAATCCTCACCTTTCGGGGACGTGGGATCGGGAAAGGCTGTTTTCACGACTTGGGCCAGTCCAACCACCGCCCTTTCGTCGACGCTGTGATAATAAAGCACGGAATCGCCGAGATTCATCTGGCGGAGAAAATTTCTAGCCTGGTAGTTGCGCACTCCGTCCCAGACGACCCTCTTTTCCTTGAGAAAACGGGAGAAGGGGTAGGTGGAGGGTTCCTGTTTGACGAGCCAATGGTTCATGAAGTGGATATTGATAAGTCAGATGAGGGGGAAGATGAAGATTAAGATGCGGGTTCCGGATATCGGATAGGGGAAATTGGGGATGGGATGAGGCTCGAAAGTAGGATTGGGGTAAGGTAAAATGTCCTCATGCATCGTTTTCAAAGAAAGGGTGGGAAAGTCTATGCCGAAGGGGTCAGCCTCGAGAGTTTGGCCGACCGCTTGGGCACCCCTCTTTATGTCTATTCGGCGGGGACGATTCTGGATCACTATCGCCGACTACGCGGGGCCATGCGGGCGGTGGATCCGCTGATCTGTTATTCGGTCAAGGCGAACAGCAACCTGGCGGTTCTTTCCCTCTTGGCCCGGGCGGGCAGCGGGTTTGATGTGGTCAGCGGAGGTGAACTGGAACGGGTGCGAAAGGCAGGGGGGAAGGCATCGAAGTGCGTTTTCGCCGGGGTGGGCAAGACGGACGATGAGATCGAGGCGGGACTGCGTCATGGGGTGAAGGCTTTCCACGTCGAGAGCGAGGAGGAGTTGGAGCGGATCGCCTTCGTCGCGGGGCGAAAGAAGGGGCGCAGAGCTCCCGTTTCCTTGCGGGTGAATCCGGACGTGGAAGCGGGCGGTCACGCCAAGATCACCACCGGCACCTACGCCAATAAGTTCGGCATTCCGTACGAGTTGGTGGCAGCGGCTTATCGCCGTTATGCCGGGGACCGGCGGCTCAAGCTGGTCGGCATCCAAATGCATATCGGGTCTCAAATCACCCGATCGGCCCCTTTCCGGGCGGCCGTGCGGAAGATGATTCCCTTGGTGGAGCGCTTGCGGGACCGACACGGGTTGGAGTATTTCGACCTCGGGGGCGGGGTGGGGATTGTCTATGAGGATGCGTTGGCCAGTGGGCGGGACGGAT
>RGGS01000148.1 GCA_010024525.1 Verrucomicrobiota bacterium
TGACCGCCAACATCACCGTCAAGACGCTGACCGTGACCGGTTTTGCGACGACCAACAAGGTCTATGATGGTAACACCAACGTGAGCCTGACGGGCGGAACCCTCAGCGGGGTGGTGGGCTCGGATGATGTGCAGCTCAGCGGAACGGCTACCGGCTCCGTGACGGACGCCAATGTGGGCACCAACAAGGTGGTTTCATTCTCTGGATTGAGTCTGACGGGCGGAGAGGCCTCCAATTACGTCCTGTCCTCTGCGGCCGGTATCACGATCGATATCGATCCGAAGCCCCTGACGGTCGCCTCCGGCCTGAGCGCTGTGAACAAAGCCTATGATGCCAATCGGCAAGCCACCATAAGCGGGACGCCGGTGTTGAGTGGCAAGGTGGGTGGTGATCTCGTGGATATTGATCCGGCCTCGGTCACCACGGCCCTCTTTGCCGATGCGAATGCCGGGACGAACAAAATTGTTGCCGTCACCGGATACACGCTGACCGGAGCCCAGGCTGGCAACTACACGCTGACTCAGCCGGTGAATCTGCAAGCGGATATTACCCAGGTGGCTTTGACGGTCACCGGTTTGACGGTGAACGGCAAGACCTACAACAAGTCGGATGCAGCCACGCTGGGCGGTGGCGGGACGCTGATCGGAGTTCAGGGATCCGACATCGTGAACCTGGATATGAGTGGTCTGGTGGCCCGCTTCTCGGATGATCAGGTCGGCACAGGCAAGTTGGTCACGGTGACAGGCTTGACCCTGGGCGGGGCGGCGGCCGGGAATTACACCCTAACTCAGCCCACGGGTTTGACCGGAAATATCACCGCCAAAGCCATCACCGTAACGGCCAATGCACTGACCAAAACCTATGGAGACGCGGATCCGGCTTTGATCCAGCAGGTGACCAACGGGAGCCTGGAAACCGGCGATGCCTTCACGGGGGCAATGACGCGGGTGATTGGCGAGTCCGTGGGGACCTATGCGATCAACCAAGGTACGCTCACGGCGGGCGCCAACTACAACATCACGTTTGTGTCCAAGGATCTGACAATCGGGAAAAAGAACCTGACGGTTTCCGGGGCCACAGCGCAGAACAAGTCCTATGATGGGACCAACACGGCGACGATCAGTGGGGCCACGCTGGTCGGTATCGTGGGGACGGACGACGTGGCGCTGGCTGGTCACACCAGCGGCACCTTTGCCCAAGCGACTCCGGGTACCAGTTTGGCGGTGGCTCCGGCCATGACGCTGACCGGAACTACCGCGAGCAACTACACCCTGAGCCAACCGGCGGGGTTGACCGCGGATATCAGCAAGATGGATCTGACGATCACGGCGGATCCCCAGACCAAGGTTTACGGGGATTCTGATCCGACGCTGACGTACCAGATCACCTCCGGCACCTTGGCCACGGGGGATGGTCTGACGGGGGGCCTAAGTCGCGCTGCCGGAGCCAACGTGGGAACGTATGCGATTGGGCAGGGAACGTTGGCGGCCAGCTCCAATTACAATATCACCTATCTGGGTGATAATCTGACGATTACCCAGCGGCCGCTGACCATCACGGCGGACACCAAGGGCAAAGTTTACGGACAGAACGATCCGGTGCTGACCTATCAGCTCACCACTGGCTCGTTGGTTGGTGCCGACAACTTCTCGGGATCCCTGACCCGGGTCAGCGGGGAGGATGTGGGTATCTATACGATCCAGCAGGGTGGGGTGACCGCGGGTTCCAATTATGCGATCACCTTTGTGCCAGATTCCTTGTCCATCACGGCCAAGACCCTAACGGTCACGGGCGCGACCGTGGCCAACAAGACCTACGACCGCACCACGGACGCCACGCTGTCCGGCGCCACCCTCAGCGGGGTCGAGACCAGCGATGCCGGATTGGTGACCTTGGCCGGCGGCACGCTTGGCACCTTTGCCCAACGGCAGGTGGGCACGGGCATCGCGGTCACGACCTCCATGACCCTGACGGGTGGCAAAGCTGGTAACTATACCCTGACCCAGCCGGCTGGTCTGACCGGGGACATCACGGCCAAAACGATTACGGTGACCGGGACGACTGCCTCGAAGACGTACGATGGAACCACCACAGCTCCTTTGACGGGTGCTACGCTACAGGGGGTGATTGTACCCGACGCGGTGACGCTGGGTAATGCTGCTTCCGGAATTTTCGCAACGGATCAGGCCGGGACCGGCATTGGCGTGACAACAAGCTTCACCTTGTTGGGTGCAGATAAGGATAACTACACGGTCAGCCAACCGACAGTGACGGGAGACATCAGCAAGAAGGCGCTGACGATCTCCGGATCCACGGTGACCTCCAAGCCGTATGACGGTAACCGTACCGCGACGGTTAGTGGTGGAACCTTGGTGGGAGTGGTGGGCAGTGATGTGGTGGTGTTGGATGGCAGTGCAACCGCGGGTCAGTTCGACACCCAGAACGTGGGAACCGGCAAGGCGGTGACGGTGACAGGGTATGCGCTGACGGGGGCTGACATCGGTAACTACACCCTGACACAACCCTCCCCGACTGGGGCGATCACGGCCAAGGGTCTCTCGGTGACCGGAGCGGCGGCTCAGAACAAGACCTATGATGGGACGGATGTGGCGGTGGTCATGGGCGCCACCCTCGATGTCTCCGGGGTGGTGGCAGGAGAGACGGTGACGTTGGCCAATGCGACGGCGGGAACCTTTGCCCAGAAGACGGCGGGCACGGGAATCGGGGTAACCACGGCCATGACCCTGGCCGGGGCCGATGCGGGGAATTACACGGTGATCCAACCCACCGGTCTGGCGGCGAATATCACAGGCAAGACCCTGACGATCACGGGAGCGGTGGCGACCAACCGGGCATATGACGGCAGCATGATTATCGGAGTTGGCGGAGGGACCCTGGTGGGGGTGGCCACCAACGATGTGGTGACCTTGGTTGACGCCAACGCGGCGGGCACCGTGGCCAGCAAGGTGGTGGGAACCAACAAGGCGGTGACGGTGACAGGATATCTCCTGGGTGGAACCGATGCAGGCAACTACAGTTTGACGCAACCGACCGGACTGACGGCTGACATCACACGGAAAACCCTCACCGTGACCGGTGCGACCGCCCAAGACAAGAACTACAACGGGAACACCACCGCTTCGATCACCGGTGGAACGTTGGTCGGGGTGATCGCAGGTGATGTGGTTAACCTGAGTGGCGGCGGCACCTTCGCCAGTGCGACTGTCGGAACGAACAAGACTGTGACGGCCAACTTCAGTCTCTCCGGTGCGGATGCCGGTAATTACGACCTGACACAACCCACGGGGCTGGTGGCCAGCATCACGGTCGGACCTCTCAATGCGGCCAACGACACCATCACCATTCCTTCGAACTACGCGGCCTATACCACGCAGACGGTTTCCTTGCCGAGTATCCTGTGGAATGACGGCCAGGGCTTGGGCAGTCCGGCATTTGCCATTAAGTCCTCAGCCAATGGCTATACGGTGAACCGCCGAGGGAACGTGATCTCCGTGACCCGGGCAGGCGGTTTGGTGCCGGGCGAGGCGTTCCAGTACACCCTGACAGAAGATACCAACATGAATGGTTTGATTGATCCTGCCACCGAAGTCACCACGGGGGTGGTAACCTTTGTTGCCGGCACAACCACAGCGGGCACCCTGAAGATGTTGGAGAACCGGGTGGACGGAAGCGGGAACTTCATCCTGATCTTCTCGGCCATGCCCGGAACGAAGTGGCAGTTACAGAAGACCGCCACACTAAATTCTCCGCTTTGGGTGGATGTAGGTACCCAGGTGACCGCGGACTCCAACGGGTATGTTCAGTTCATCGATCCGACCGGCTCGGCGAACTCGGGCTTCTATGAGGCCTACATGGTGCCTTGATTTTGGTGGAAGGCAGAAGAGGGGAGGGGCAGGGGAAGTAAGATGGGATTTAGGATTAAGATTAGGACGAAGTGATGTGCGGCTGGCTAACCTGGTCTTTGGGTTGGAATTCTTAAAAGAGCAACCTTAAGCAGGTTGCCGATCTAACGACCCTTACCTCGGTAGGGTCATCGATCCTGTCCAACCGGCCTAGAAATCCGTAAGCGGAAATTGGGAGGGTATCCGTGTAATCGGATTGCGTCTGGCTGGTAACGCCAGGCCCACCAAAATTTAGGCCGGATTATTTCGATCGCAGGTTGGATGTATTGGGTGCGG
>RGGS01000149.1 GCA_010024525.1 Verrucomicrobiota bacterium
ACGCTTCGGAACGTGTTCCAGATGTGCACCCGGCCGGCGTGGTCGTTTTCCCAACTCTTCGCCGGCATCCCCCAATTTGCCACCTTGAAGCCCTACATCCCCCCCGGCCTCTCCATGAAGCACCTCGGACTGTTCATGAACAAAACCTTCAGTGGCCGGCTCACCGCCGCCCGCATCCGCACCATCCGCGACAAGTGGAAAGGCAACTTGGTGATCAAGGGGATCGTGAACCCCGAGGATGCCGAACTCGCCCTTTCGCTTGGGGCCGATGGGCTGATCGTCTCAAACCACGGGGGTCGTCAGCTCGATCAAGGCCAGTCGACCGTCAAATCCACCACCGCCCTCGCGAAGCAGTTCAAAGGCCGCACCAAGATCATGATGGACGGCGGCATCCGCTCCGGCTCTGACATTGCCGTCGCTCTGGCAAGCGGAGCTGAATTCACCTTTTTGGGTCGGGCGCCGATGTATGGAGTTTGTGCGATGGGCAAGGCGGGAGGTGATCAGGTGGTGGAAATCCTCCAAAAACAACTCCAGCAGGTGATGGAACAGCTCGGTTGCGAGGTTTTGGAAGATCTTCCCCGCTATCTAGCCTGATGGCCACACTCTTGCCGATCGATTGATGATTCGGATAGCATCATGAAATCGTATCCAAAAATAATTATCATGGAGGCGGTGGGAGTTGAATCGGCTGGCAAAAATCTAATAGTCAACGACTTCAATCACTTACCAAAGAATTTTTTGCAGGGTTTTTCTTTTTCACGCGATCTGCGTGACCACTACTGCCCACTAGCTCTGGGAACCCAAAAGTGGTTTGCATCTTCAAGCGTGTTTTGGAAAGTTACGGCAAACTTAAGAACTCGATTTTCTGATCCGTTGACACCCGGAAAACCAAGGCGAGAATACATCCATGAGCTGGCAAGAATGCCTTTCCGTTGAGAAAAAACCCGAAATCCAAAGCGGGGAATATGTTTTTCGCGGAACCAGGGTTCCCGTGCGCGCTTTATTCCAGAACCTTGAGGATGGTGCCTCGGTCGAGGAATTCCTTCAGTGGTTTCCAGGGGTAACCCGATCTCAGGCCGAAGAAGTCCTCAAATTTGCAGAGCATTCGTTGCTGGCGGCCTAATATTTGTGCGGATTCTTTTCGACCAAGGGGTGCCAGTCCCCCTTCGCAAGAAACTAGCAGCTCACGAAGTAACAACCTGCAAGGAAAAGGGCTGGGATCAGATCACCAACGGCGATTTGATCGCTCAGGCAGAAACCTTATTTGATGCGTTTGTCAGCACAGACCAAAATTTAAAATACCAACAGAACTTAAAAAATCGGAAGATTGCAGTTCTCGTTCTCCCCACGACCAGTTGGCGCAAACTTGAGCAAAATGCAGCAACGATCAAGGAGGCTCTGGATACAATAAAAGCTGGTCAATATGTTGAAATTAGTTTTTAGATTTAAATACGTGTAATTATTTATATATAATTTTCTATTATGCATTTATGGAGGCGGTGGGAGTTGAACCCACGTCTTCAAACCAGCTACCACCCGCATCTACAAGCTTGTTGGCAGGTTGATTGTCGGGAGTCCGGTTGCCCTGCCACCGGCCCGTACTCCGTAGCATCCACGTTGGTTCCTGGAAAAAGGTCGGCTGCTCACCCTTTCCCAGACCCGGCAAACACGTTGCTTCCCCCTAGCCGGGGTCGGAGGAGCAACGTCACGGCGCTTTAGGCCGCGAGAGCCAACTCGTTGTTAGCTTTTAATTGGTGGATCGGCTTTTTAACGAGGCCAACCAATCCGGGCCCTCGGCTTGCCGCAGGTCGCTTCCGGTTTGAATCGAAACCGTGACGCCCCCGTCAATCTGGTGATAATACCATACTCCATGAGACTTCCCAAGCCCTCCCTCCTGCTTTTCCTCTATTTCCTATCCACCACCCAACCCTTTGCCGGGGAATGGGATCCCAAAATGGATCCCCCATTGGGCCTCGCCCTTCCCCTCATGGTCACCAATAACCGTGTAGCCCTCTCTGAAGATATCCTCCTCGCCAAAAACAAGGTCCTTCCTGCTGGAACGGTCCTACGCACCATTTTCCGACCCGTCACCCAGGCCGAGGGGGAAAAGAAAACGAAAAGAGGCGTAGATGAGGACTCCTTTTCCCGCGAAATTCCCAAGGTCACCAAAGCCGAACTCATGACCGCCACAGAGCGCCAAGCCCTCCAGCGTGCCTACGAAACAGTTTGGACGGATCCCATCGAGTTTCGCCGGACTCTCGAAACCGATTACCCCAACCGACTCCGTTTTGTACTCGAACCCCCGCCCGGGGTCACTCCTGCCCCCATAGAGATTCCCGACTTCCCCGATGGCCTTCTCGTCGCCGGAAAGCCGACCCCCTATGTCCTCTGCGTCCTTAAGGAGAGCCGCGGGGAAAAAGCAGGTTTTCATGGCGGAGACATTCTCCTCCAAGTTGCGGGACAGCCGGCCGGCGAAACCGTGGTCGCTTTTGACCAGACCTATTTCGCCGCAAGGAATGAAGCCGCCAAAAAACGCGACATCCTTCGCGTGAAGGTGAAACGTTCGTCAGGAGAAACCGAAACATTGGCTATCCGAGTTCCACCTGCGTGGAATTCCACCTTCGAGGAGTGATCGCCCGTAAGGCGGATTGAATGAGATATCGCAGATGGGAGATAGGTCCTGGAAGTTCGTGTCGAGTAGCGGTAATTTAGCCCTGCTCCAAAATTCCATCCCCCAAATATCCATTAGCCATGCGTCAGGTGGATGCGTTCGATCGATCCCACGGCTCCCCTACCCAGAAAACTTTCCACACGCCCCAAAAAGGGGCCCGGCTCATCCGTTAGAAATATCCTAAACTCCCCTTTCTCACTTATTCGGGACTCCACCCCCTTTAAAGATTCAGCACAAGCCTCGGAAGAATCCACAAGCTTCACCTCAGACCCCAGAACCCGCTGGAGAACTTTTTTGAGCAACGGGTAATGGGTGCAAGCCAAGACGCAAACTTCCACCTTCTCCCGGATCAGCGGGGCCAGATATTCCCGGGCAACCTTTTCGGTCACCTCGTGATCCAACCATCCCTCTTCCACCAAAGGCACAAAGAGAGGAGTGGCACACGCCACCACCCGCAACCCTGGACGCCCTGCCTCGAGTGCCGCTTGGTAGGCACCGCTGGAGATCGTGGCGGCCGTCCCGATAACCCCCACCGGTCCACTCCCCACCACTGCCAAGGCCGCCTTGACCCCTGAATCGATCATTCCGTGCAAAGGCACACCCCCGGACTTCCCAATCTTTTCCACCGCGAGGGCCGAGGCGGTGTTACAAGCCGCCACAATGCGATCCACCCCTCTACTCTTGAGAAAGCCAATGATTTCCCTGCTATACGCCTCGACCGTCTCCGCCGATTTGTTTCCGTAAGGGACTCGCGCCGTATCTCCCACATAAAGAATGTCCCGCCTTGGAAAAGCCGACCGCAGAGCCTTCACCACCGTGAGACCGCCGATTCCCGAATCAAAAACACCTAAGGGCATAAGTTTTATTCGACTTTTTTGAAGGGTTGAACCGGAACCGCGCGCCGCACCTCTCCCTCTGCAGGTGCGATTGGGGTCACCTGGTTGGTCAACCTAGAGGCATTGGTCGAAGCCATGGGACTATTCGACCCTGTTTCCTTGGGCCGAAAAGCCGGAACTGAATCCAGGTTCATCACCGGTCTTAGTTCCGGTGTGTTGGGAGAACTTTTCGGGGCTGGCTCCACCGAAAGCCGGGATGGACCCGACAAAGTTTCCTGCGACTTCCGATACGCCATAATCCCCTTGAAGATCCAGTCGGCCACCTGCTGACGGTAAGCCTCGGTTCTTAACATGGTTGCCTCTTGGGGATTTGAAAGGAATCCCCCCTCAACCAAGACTCCGGGAGCGTGCGCCAAGCGCAGCACCTTAAACCGCGCCTTCTTCAGGCCCCGGTCGGAGGGAGCATTGGTTTTGGAAAGCACCGCCGATCGGTGAATGGCTTGCGCCAAGAGAAAATTATGATGATCAAAGTCGTTCCCCGGCCAGACCTGATCCTCATCCCCCACGAACGACCCGCCAGAGGAGGTGGAGGGTCCGAATTGCGGGGAAACACAGTAGGTTTCCCAGCCCGTGGTGCTGCGATCGTAA
>RGGS01000150.1 GCA_010024525.1 Verrucomicrobiota bacterium
TATCCATCATATATTAATGGCATTGAACATCGCGGACGATTTTCGGTCTAACTTATTGATGTGGCGATTTCTGGACATTTGCCTGAAGAGAGAAGGTGGCCCATTGAATTTTTGGGAATCACGAGTAGGTTGGAAATCGATGAAAAAGAACGGCATAGCGCCGATCCTAGTCGGTTTAATTTCGCTGTATTTTGCCGGATATGCAACAACAGGGGAGGCGGCGCCCGACTTTAAAATCCGCTACAATCCTAAGTTTCCCTGCCTCGAGGTTATGGACAGCAAGGCCGTGAAAATCACCGACATCAGCGAAGGGACCAAAGGAGAGGTGGTCACTTCCGGCAAAGCCTCCATCAAGGTTTCCTTTCTGAAGAACGCCAGCGGTCAGCCGGAGGTCACCATAACGGAAGCCAAGTCGGCTCTATCAGAAATGGAACTGGAAGCTTTTGGGCTTTCGGTGGGCATGAAACCGGAGGGGGTGGTAACGGTGCGCTTTGGGCCGGACAATAAGCCGCAATTTGAAATGGATCGCACCGGGGGAGCCCGTTTCCTCATGGCGGATCTGGGCAACCTGGACACGGCTGCCGGCAAGGAAGTTGCCGCCGCCCAACCGGGGGCGGCCCCGGCGGGCGCGGGCCCCTCCAAAGGACTTCTGCGCTTTCAGGAGCGCTTGGGGGCCTGGAAAACTTCCGGCGGAAAGGGGGGATGGAGCAACCGCCCTGGCAAGGTTCTATCCTGTGGCAAGCAGTCGATCATCACCTACAACGGACAAACTCCCCGCAACCTTCTTGACGGCGAGGCGATCCAGATCGGCGCGGAAGTGACCGTCGGGGCCGATGCGCCCGTGACCCTTCAAAGCGGACTGGGAGTTTTTCATAAGGCCCTGCCAGGCGCAAAATTTTCGGTGGCGCCTCTGGTGGCTGGACAGAAAGACGTCAAAATCACCCTGCTGGAGGGAACTCTCCTGACCATGGTGATGCAACCGCTAGTTGCTCCGCGCATGAGCCTGATGAGCCTGGGCGACGGGGTGGTGGTCCAGACCGGTGATGCCACCTTTCAGGCGGTAAAATCCGGCGCGGACACCCGATTCTCCGTCGCTGCTGGATCCATCCGCCTAGTTGAGGAGGCTGGAGCCGCGCAAGTCGCACAGTTCGGCGCCAACAGCACCGGAAACTGGCCCAAACCCGAACCACCCGGAAAACTTGCAGCTGGCTCGCCGGAGGCCGCCACCCTCAAACAGTTGGCAGAGGATGCCAAACGAGACTACCTCCTGGATATGGCGGAGGACGCCATCAAGGCGGCCGCCGCGGATGCGGAGCAGGTTATCCGGGAAGCCTGTTCCGCCGATGGGGCCCTGGCTCGGTATGTGGCCAAGGAACTACAGGAGATCCGCCCGGATCTCCACGGTATGATCGCCCAGGCCTCCGGTATTTCCGACCTTCCCGCGCCTCCCCCTTTGCCCGACGCCGCTTTGGCTTTTGGCGGGCGTGCCGAACCGTGGCTACGTGGCGAACCGAGCCCACTGATCCGCCCCGGCAAAGTTCTGCAGATCGAGGGCAGGGTGACCCGGGAAGGACAACCGGTTTCCCGGATCTCTGTGCTGCAAGTGGGCGACACCATCATCACCGGGGGTGACGGGCGCGTCATGTTTAAGGCGGCCTCGGGGGTCGTGGCGGAAATTCCCCCCGGGAGCGAGGTGGTGGTGGTCGAGGACAAGGTCGAGAAGCTCGACATCCTGGACGATCCAGTGCGGATGTATCTACGGCAGATGGGGCAGGTGCCGTTGTTGACGCGGGAACAGGAAGTCGAAATTTCCAAGAGGATCGAGGAGTCGGAGATCGGGGCGGTCAACCACCTGCACAAGTTCGGTTTCATCGCCAAGGAGTACATTTCCTTGGGGGAAAAATTGCTCAATTCGCGGGAGCGGTTTGACCGCGTGATCCAAGACAAAAAGATCGAGGGACGCGAAAAGTACATGACGGGGCTGAAGTCTTTGGTGAAACAACTTCATGGGACGCATGAGAAGGCCCACAAGGTGTATGCGCGGATGCCGGCGGCGAAGTCGGCATTGGCGAAGAACCGGGTGCAGAACGAGCTGGGGAAACTGCAGGCGGCGGCGGAAAAGCTCTTCGTCAAATTTTTCTTCAAGCAGAAGGTGCTGGAGGAATTCATTGCGGTTTGCGACCACGTGCACCGGCAGTTCCAGGACAAGACCTCGGAACTGGAGTCGCTGCACAAGGCGAAGTCCCGAAGCCGGGCCAACGATGTGCGCAAGCGCACGCTCAAGGAGGAGATCGAGGAGCTGGAGCATTCCGCGCGCCTGACCAAGGATGAGTTTTTTGCCCACCACCGGGATTTGCGGGAGTGGGTGCGCAAGGCCATGCGGGCCAAGACCGAGATGGTGGAGGCCAATCTGCGTTTGGTCATCTCCATCGCCAAGAAATACACCAACCGCGGTCTTTCGTTCCTGGATCTGATCCAGGAGGGGAACATGGGACTGATGAAGGCGGTGGAAAAGTTCGAGTACCGCCGGGGATACAAGTTCTCGACCTATGCGACGTGGTGGATCCGTCAGGCAATCACCCGGAGCATTGCGGATCAGGCCCGGACGATCCGTATCCCGGTGCACATGATCGAGACGATCAACAAGCTAATGCGCGTGCAAAAGCAGTTGGTGCAGGAGTTCGGTCGGGAACCGACGCCGGAAGAGGTGGCGGACGAGACGGGCATGCCGGTGGAGCGGGTGCGAGCGGTGTTGAAGATGGCCCAGCAACCGATTTCGCTGCAGGCGCAGGTGGGGGACAGCGACGACACGACGTTCGGGGATTTCATCGAAGACAAGAGTGCCGAGAACCCGTCGGACATGACGGCCTACTCGATGCTGAAGGAGAAGATCAAGGACGTGCTGGACAGTTTGACCGACCGCGAGCGGGCGGTGTTGGAACAGCGTTTCGGGTTGGTGGACGGATATTCCAGGACGCTGGAGGAGGTGGGGCGGCAGTTCAAGGTCACCCGGGAACGTATCCGGCAGATCGAGGCGAAGGCGTTGAGAAAGATGCGGCATCCGACCCGGATCCGGCATCTGCGCGGGTTTTTAGAGAACGAGCACCAGCTCTGATTGAGGCTCCAGACTGCAGGCTAAAGTCTGCAGGAAGTTTGGGTGCTAGGGGTTTAGTCCTTAGTTATGAAGGAAACTCACAAGTTCCAAATTCCCTCCATGACTAGGGTCTAATGCACTAAAAGGCTTCCGGCGAGAAGTGGAGGTAAGGGGATTCGAACCCCTGACCTTCTCATTGCGAACGAGACGCTCTACCAACTGAGCTATACCCCCATTCAGAAATTTTAACTCATGATCCTAAATGCTCAAGCCTCGTGCTAGGGCAGGTGGAAGGTGGAAGGCGTGAAGAGGTGGTTGGGGGTTTAGTCTTTTAGTCATTAGTCATAGAGGGAGTTTTTAGATGCACAGATTTCCTTCATGACTAGAGGCTAGAGGACCAAAAAGCTTCCTCCGGATTTCACCTAACCCCTTCCACTTCCCGCTAAATATTTGGCCAACCGGGGACGGTCTTTTGCATGTATGTCTTCAGGCTTTCCCAAGCGGCGCCGTCACGTTTCTCCTCCGACTCAATGCGGAATCGGAGCCACCAGAAATAAGAAGGTGTTTCAGGACGCTCGGTGACCTTTTCCAAAACCACGCGGGCGCCGGTGAAGTCGCCGTTTTGGCGTCGGGTCTCGGACAGGACGTAGGCGGCGGCATAATCGCGAGGGCTGCGATACCACCGGGACTCGGCCTCTTTGGGTGGACAGGGCTCGTCCGGAAGAGGAGGGAGGGGAAGAAATTTTTGGGCCAGATCGAGGGCTTCGCGGGTTTTTCCCGATTTTGCCCGGAGTTGGGCCAGGAGCGGCCATCCCGATGGCCACCATTGCGGGTGGGATTCGAGGGCTGATTCCAGTGAGCCGGGATCGCCTTTCCGGGCCCAGTTGAGGAGGAGAGGGGCGAGGGAGGTTTCGTTCCATCCTTCCAGGTCGGGGTTTCCGGCCAGTATGGAGGCCAGGGTGGGGCGAAACATTTCCGGCTTGAGGTTGCTCAAATAAAAGGAAAGCAGGCGAGGTTGGTTTTGGATCAGGGGGAGGATCTTGGG
>RGGS01000016.1 GCA_010024525.1 Verrucomicrobiota bacterium
ACCCACTCTTTGACTTTGGGCAGAGCCTCCAGAGTCAATCGAAGCGCGGCCAGATCACGGGCGTTGCCTGACCCGCTGGCGATCCGACCGGTCAAACGCGCCAGATCCCTGACTTCCTTAAGGGTCTCACGAAAGCCATCCAATAGCCCCGCATCCTCCAAAAACCCTTCCACCGCCTCGTGGCGCGCCTGGATCTCCGAGAAATTTCGCAAAGGACGGATCAGCCAACTGCGCAACTCCCTCCCCCCCATGGCGGTCACCGTCTGGTCGATCGCCCGAATCAGGCTGGTGTCCGCACCGGGGATGGCGGCCTGCAGGATTTCCAGATTCCGCTGCGTTGCTGAATCAAGGCGAAGACAATCCTCAGAGCGGAAAGGCCGCGGCGCCTGGAGATACTGCGCTGCATTCTTTAAGGTTTCTGTCAGATAACGGACCAAGGCTCCGGCAGTGGCCACGGCCGGACCCAACCCCCGACACCCAAACCCATCCAAACTTTGCACGCGAAAATGGTCACAAAGGAGGGCGCGCCCCGTCTCCTCCTCCAGCGTCCATTCCGGAATCCGCGTTACCGTGACGCCTGGGTCCAACCACTCTTCCGCCCCTTTCTCCTCATCCGCCAAAAGGATCTCCGCCGGATTCGCCCGCCGAATCTCCTCCCGGCATGCCGTTTCATCTGCCGGCTCGGAAAGCCGCAATTCCCCCGTGGTGGCATCCAACAGGGCAAAGCCCCATTTAGTTTTTCTTCCATCCCCCCTCCGCACAGCTGCCAGCCACCGCGGGAGTTTGGGCTCGGAAAGCTCCACTCCCACCGCACAACCGGGGCTGAGAATCCGGGTGATGGCCCGTTCCACCATCTGCCCTGGCTTCACTTCCCCCACCTGATCGCATAAGGCGACCCGTTTGCCCGCCGCCAAGAGTTTCGTCACATACCCCTCTGCCGCGTGAAAGGGCAATCCGCACATGGGCACGCCATTCCTCTTGGTCAGGGTTAGGTTTAGCAAACGAGCCCCCTCCTCGGCATCCCCCATGAAAAGCTCGTAAAAGTCCCCCAACCGAAAAAGGAGCAGGGCGTCGCGCGGAATCTGTCCCCGCAGTTTGTGGTACTGCCGCATCATCGGAGTGGAAGACTCGACCATCCTCCCTTTTTCCCCCCATCCCGCCTGCATCTCAATGCCCAAGCCATGGGATTGTGGATAGAATGAGCCTGGTTGCGCACACATGCGATGATGGCCAACCGAACCGCCCTATTTTAGAGTTTCCGGATGCGGATCATTATCACCGGTTTGGTCGGGCAATACCCGTTTGGAGGAGTGATTTGGGATTACCTGCAATACCTGCTGGGTTTCCGGGCCCTTGGTCACGAGGTGCTGTATTTGGAGGATTCAGGCGCTTGGCCTTATGATCCCGTGGCTGGGACCATTACGAACGACTGCTCCTTCGCCCTGAAATCCCTAAGAAAAATCTTCGGGGATTTTGACCTGGCGGAATCCTGGATTTATCGAAACGGGGCGGATGGGAGGTTTCACGGCGCCGGAGAAAAGGTTGCCAGAGAGTGGCTCCGGCACGGCGACCTCTTGGTCAATGTTTCCAGCGCCGGCTGGCTCCGGGACTACGACCTCCGGGTTGGGCACAAAATGTTTATCGATGGCGACCCCATGTTTTGCCAGATCGGCTTAATGGATGGCTCTGACCCCTTGTATGCGGGACGCCTGCGGGATCACGACAGTCATTTCACCTTTGGCCTATCCGTGGGCCAACCCGATTGTCCCGTCCCCGTGGACGGCATTACTTGGAAGCCAACCGTTCAACCGGTCGTCCTGGAGCAATGGGGTCGGACCCCCGTTCCCGCCCAAGCCCCTTGGACCACGGTGATGAATTGGGCCAGCTACAAACCCAAAATCTGGGAAGGAAAACCATACGGCCAAAAGGACCTTGAGTTCGAAAGATTTGCTGAGTTGCCCGGGAAAGCCAAAACCCAACTCCGTGTCGCCATGGGGTTGGGAGTGGATGGCAAACGACCGGTGGAACGGTTAAGGAAACTCGGATGGGACTTGGTGGAACCCCAGGAGGTCGTGCCGGATCATTTGGCTTACAGGAAGTTTTTACAAAATTCCGCCGGGGAGTGGAGCGTAGCCAAACATGGCTACGTGGCCGCGAAGACCGGTTGGTTCAGTTGCCGCAGCGCTTGTTATCTGGCTCTCGGCCGGCCGGTGGTGGTACAGGAGACAGGATGGAGCCGGCACCTTCCTTCGGGAGGCGGAGCGCTCCCCTTTGCCACCCTGGACGAGGCCGCTGAATGCCTTCATCGGGTCTCCCGCGACTACGCGACTCATTCCAAGAAAGCGCTAAAAATGGCAGGAGAACATTTTGAGGCCGCGAAAGTTTGCCAGGACCTAATCAACCGGATCTAGTTGCAACCCCAAAAACACGTAACCAGTTTAACGCCTTAGAAACCAGGAAAGAATGACCATCAAGCCGCCCCAAAAGAAGATGCACATTCCCACGACCGCAATCCATGCACTGGGACGTAGTTTGTTAAACCTCTGGCTCGAGCCTAACGCTCCGCGGGAGCTCGTCACTTCTGCAGGTGGGCAAATCCGTTCCCCATGGCGTGCGGGAGCTGGGAGGCGCGAACAATTCCAAGTTTTCGATAGACCGATTTCCGCTGATTCTTAATCGTACCCTCCGTGACACCCAATTGCTTGGAAACCTCCCGGGTGGAGTTGCCTAACACCAACAATTTGGCCACCTGGAGTTCCCTCTTAGACAACCTGTGCATCCCTACATTGGGATCGATAGTGCTTAAAGTTTTCTCGATCCCACGACTTAAGACCGGTTTGGCAGGGTTTGCCGTTACCAAGCCGTTTTGAATATCCTCAAAACTGTCTTTCAGGTCCCAGATTCCTACCGCCCCACGCTCCAACCACCAATGAACACAGTTCGAGGAAAAGTTTTCTCCGTAAACCACGCTGATCGCACGCTTGTGAAAGGAAGGGACGGATACATCGAGCGGCACAAGATGGGCAGCGAGAAAATAAAAAGAGTTAAGGGAATCAGAATTGGAGAGATCACCATAACTGCTGTATGATGTAACATCATCATAACCAATCTTCTTAAATTCCTCGATTAACGCCGCCCGAAGAACGGGTCGGTTCTCAAGTATAACAATGGTATTCGTAGAATTAATAAGAATCGCTCCCTTACAAATACATTCCTTAAAATACTTAATTGCACAAAGTGAATGTGACGAGTGGACTATAAAGCGTGACAAACGGCACTGGTTTTTGTCTATTAAATTACATGTTTGGGTTTAAACCTAAATCTAATCACTTAATTGGCGTTGCATGCGGAATTACCGCGACTGCCCTCGGGCAATATCTTTTGGCTTATCTCACACTATCCATTCAAGCGATCTATCCTGTGTGGTCGGCCCCATTCTGGCCAGCATCCGGAGCTGCCTTGGCGGCCTGCCTACTAGGTGGGCCATGGATGCTCATCGGAGTCTACTTGGGGCTCGCTCTCCCAAACTTTACACTTTGGTCGACCACCCCTAGCTGGATCGCCCCCGTTTTGCCTTTAGGGAACGTCGCCGAGACTACTATGGCTTGGTGGCTGGTTCGCCATGCGATCAAAAATGTCCAACTGAAGTTTACCAAGGTGATCGATGTGGGTTGGTTTCTGGTTCTTACCCCTTGGATTCCCGCGGCCATGAGCTCCTTTTTTGTACAAACCTGCCTTCTCGCAACCAATATCGTCTCCAAAGAAAGGTATGCAGGCGAACTTCTTGTATTCTGGTTGGGAAACGCCACGGGAATCATGTTGGTCACACCGATCATTCTGGTTTGGCGGGATCTTTTTCACTACCCATGGATGGGGGCTCAAGGACGCAAAATTCTTTTTCTTGTCACGAGCGTCAGTTTCGCTCTTTGGCTTTTTCACGCGGAAGCGCTTCCGAAATATATTCGGATGGCGTCGGTGTTGGCTATTCCTCTTGTCGTTTGGGGTGTCTGGGCAACCGGCTTTCGGGGAGCTTCTCTCCTCTGCCTTTTGACCTCATTTGCCTATTTTGCCTTCGACGTTCCCGAGAGCCGTCCGCTCTCTTATGTGCTCAACCAAAGACACCTTCAGGCAAGCATCAGTTATATGAATTCCCTTCGGCTATCCCCTAGCCATCAAACAATTCCCCCACCCTCCATGCTGGAGGAGGCCCTGGAGCAGATCGGCATTCTGACGACTCTCTACCTGACCCTTCTCCCCTTGGGAGTGGCCTCTGACGAACTTCGACGAAGGGCGGAGCAGGACGACTTGGTGATGCAGGCACTGGATTCCACATTCTGGACTTGGACCCGAAAAGACGGGATAAACTTCTTCAACCCCAGGGTCGCCGAAAATCTCAAACCTCCTTGGCTTCTTTTCAAGGCCAATGAGGCCACAGGAAATACCCGGGTTCCATCCAAGGAACCCCGACATCCGGGTTATATCTCCCATTGGGCCGTTACCGACCGGGGACACAACGGAGAGCCTTTGGGGATTACCGGGATTCTTCAAAGCCAGACCGAACTCTCCAAACGTCACGCCGCAGAAAACAAGGCAGAAATTGCCAACTTGGAAATTCAGGCTCTGCGCTCCCATCTGAACCCCCATTTGATCTTCAACTGTCTCACAGGCCTTCGAGGGATGATCAAGGCCAATCCCGACCTGGCACGGGATTTTACGGGCCGTTTGGCAAAATTCCTCCGCGCCGTGGTCGACTCCCAGACGAGCACCCTGATCACCTTGCAGCACGAGATTGAAATCTGTGAGGACTACTTGCATCTGGAATCTCTGCGGGGAAGAAAATTATCCCTTCAACATTCCATCAAACCTATTGAATCCAACACCTTTCTCCCCCCACTCTCCCTCATCACCCTCGTCGAAAACGCTGTCAAACATGGATCCTTCAATCCTTATGGCAAAATGACCATTGAACTGCAGTGTCGCAAGAACAGGGATCAGTCCGTCGACATCTTCGTGCGAAACCCGGGAAAAATACGGGAGAATGGAAAGAGAGTTGCCCCCGGGGGGCTTTCCCTCCTCCGTCAGCAACTCAAGCTCATACATCATTCGGATTCCAGGATTGAAATCGCCCAACTTCCGGGTGAAAGGGTGGAGGCGCGGGTTCATCTCGCCGCGAACGCCTCCGCATGAAAAAAGTTCTGCAGGCTGTACTGGTAGATGATGAGGAATACTGCCGCCAGGATCTCTCCGAACTTTTATGCAAAATGTCGGAAGTAAGAATCGTGGGTGAGGCAAGTAGTGCCAAGGAGGCTCGTCGAATCATCCATGAAAAAAGGCCGGATGTGGTCTTCCTGGACATCCAGCTTACCGATGGGGATGGATTTAGGGTGCTCACCGAGGCGGAAAGGATACCCGCAGTGGTCGCGGTCACAGCGTTTCCCCAACATGCGGTGAAAGGATTCTCCATGGATCTAGCCGACTACATTCTCAAACCGGTGGAAGAAAAACGGCTTGCGCTCGCAATTCACCGTGCCCGCGACCACATCCTTCTCCGCTCGTTAAGGGAAAACCCCGGGATTCAAATCGATATCAACGGTCTTTCAACCCCGCTCACCATCTCCGACATCTTTTGGGCAAAAGCCAGTGAGAATTATGTGGAAGTTTGCTCCACGGCGGGCAAAGGGTTGATCCGCTCCACCTTTCAGAATTTCAAGAAAAGTCTGCCTGCGGGATTTACCCTCGAAATTTCACGAGGATTGATCGTGGCGCGCCATCAGATCAAGCAATGGGGACGGGATTCCAAAGGCCATCTCGAGATCATCTTGAAATGCAACGGGGTTCTAAAGGTTTCCAAGCGCTTGCAAAAGGAAGTTTTGCAACAGATTGAATTACTGCATTAAACCTTACTTAAGATATTATCTGCCAGTGGTTTGAGTGAGGTTATTGGCCCACTATCCATCTTGATTACTTTTTCCATTTCAAGTGCGCAGGCCCCAACTTGGGCTATAGTCAGAGGATGCATTTGAGATTTCAATTTTCGGCTTTGCGATGGTTCTTGATTCCACTTTTCTGCCTGTCGAATCTTTTGGCCGATTTGCCCAAAGCCAAACCTGGCGGGGAACCTACCGCCATTCTGGTCCAAAAACTGCTGCAGGATCACCACTTTGCCGGAAGACCCCTGACGGAGGAACGGGCCAAGAATTGGATCAAAAATTATATGGAGGCCCTCGATTATAACCATGCCTTCTTTCTGAATACCGACCTCAAAACGTATCAGGATACTTACGCACCTCAATTAGCCCAACTGACCCAGTCCGGGAACATCACACCAGCCTACGAAATCTTCGCCGGATTTAATGATCGGGTGCGGGCCCGCCTGGAGTGGATCAAAAAACGCCTCACCCTGCCATTTGATTTTTCCACTGAGCAAAGTTACGAGTTGGATCGTTCCAAGGTCGGTTGGCCCGCCGACCAAGCCGCGGCGGATGAACTCTGGGAACGCCGCCTGAAGTTTGATCTTCTCCGGGAAAAACTGCTCACTCAAAAAAAGCCGACCAAGGACAAGTCCAAATCGGCCGACGATCCCCTTGGCACCGTGACCAAGCGCTATGACCGGCTGGTGAAAAATCTGGATGACTACGACAACGAGGAGATTTCCCAGATGTACCTCACGGCTTTGGCCAGTCTGTATGACCCCCATTCCAGCTTTATGAGCCCCTCGACCTTGGAGGATTTTTCGATCGGTATCAAATTGGCCCTATGTGGCATCGGAGCCGTTCTCGCCTCAGAAGACGGCTACTGTGTGATCAAGGAGTTGGTTCCCGGAGGTCCTGCCGATCTGGATGGGCGCCTGAAGGTAGGTGATAAGATCATCGGGGTAGCCCAAGGCGAAGGCCCCTTTGAGGATATCGTGGACATGAAACTACGAAACGCGGTGAAGAAGATCCGTGGTCCAAAAAAGACCATCGTCCGGCTTCAGGTCAACCCCGCCGGGAGTAGCGCAGGGGAACAACGCGAAATTCAGATCACCCGCGATGAGGTCAAACTGGCCGCCCAGCAGGCCAGTGCGTCGATTTACGATATTCCAAAAACCGTCCTAAAGCCCTCCGATCTTCCCCCGAAAAATGTCTCCGCAGAAACCCAAAAAGCCAGTGATTCATGGTGGGCTCAGCTGAAAGACCGTTTCTCCACCGGGGCCACCTCGGTTGACGGCAGTCCCAAATTACCGATCCCCGAACCCAAACCGGACGCATGGAGGATCGGCGTCATCGACCTGCCCAGCTTTTACGGTGAAGTCGGAGGTGCCGATTCCTCGAAAAGTGGCAACGGGGCCACTCCAAACTCCACCTCCCAGGATGTTGAGACCCTACTGAAAAAACTCAATCAGGCCCAAGTCGACGGAGTGATTTTGGATCTTCGAAAAAATGGCGGAGGGCTTTTGGATGAAGCCGTCTCGTTGACCGGTCTATTCATCGATCAAGGCCCGGTGGTCCAGGTCAAAGATGGAAAAGGAACTGTGATCCAAAGAACGGACGACAACCCGGGGGAGATTTATCAGGGCCCCCTCATGGTTCTCACCGGTCGTCGGAGCGCCTCCGCCTCGGAGATCACCGCGGGTGCCCTACAAAACTACGGTCGGGCCTTGGTGGTCGGCGAGAAAAGCACCCACGGCAAGGGCACGGTTCAGGCGGTGGTCGAGTTGGGACGGTTCCTCCAAAAACCGGATCACTCCCAGCCTCAGGCCGGGGCCATGAAGCTCACCATCCAAAAGTTCTATCTCCCCAACGGGCACTCCACCCAAAACCGCGGGGTCATTCCCGACATCTCGATCCCCTCACCCTTGGATTATATGAAGATCGGAGAATCGGACCTGCCTAACGCGCTCCCTTGGGACGAAATTGGACCCAGTCGGTTCGAATCCCTCTCCATCGATCCTTCCCTTCGGGTCATTTTAGGGGAAAAATCCAAAGAGCGTCTGGCGGCTGACAAGGATATGGAGTTTCTCCAAAAAGACATCGACAAGATCCGTGCCCGACTGCAGTCCGGCACAATCTCCTTGAACGAAAACTCGCGGCTGGAGGAAAAAAAGCTGGAAGACCTGCGCAACGAGGAGCGCAAAAAGATCGAGGATGAAATCAGCAAACTCTCCAAACCGGTGGCCCGCCTGACGATCGACGCCAAAAAAGGGGTCACCCTCTCCGACAAGGATCCGAAAAAAAAGAAGCCCTCATTGGAGGAGTCCGCGGACGGTGAATCCGAGGGGGTAACCGATGCGGTGGATCTGACGGAAAGCATCGAACTCAAAGAAGCGCTTCATATCATGTCCGACTGGCTGAACATCCAGTCCGCGCTTAAAAACTCCACCATCGCTAAGGACAAAGAACCGGCCAAGAGTGCCGTGGTGAAATAAGCATGGCACGCACCCCCTCCTCTCAGCGACTTCCCCTAGGCTCCCCGGTTCCCAAATTCCGGTTGCCCGACGCCCATGGAAAGTTTTGGACGAGCGATGAGATTGCTGCCGGACGACCTATGGTGGTGGTTTTCGCCTGCAATCACTGCCCTTACGTGATCCATGTTCGCACGAAGTTTGGTGAACTCTCCGCGGAGTACGCCAAAAAGGGAGTGGCTTTTGTCGCAATTAATTCGAACGACATCACCCAATATCCGGACGACGCCCCCGCAAAAATGCCCGCGTTTGCCCAAGAGGCCGGTTGGAACTTTCCCTATTTGGTGGATCAGACACAGGAGGTGGCCCACGCTTGGCACGCTGCCTGCACTCCGGACTTCTTCCTTGTGGATGCCGCCGGAAATCTAGCCTACGCCGGGCAAATGGATTCCACCCGCCCCAAAAGCGACCAGGTAGCCACAGGTCAGGACCTGCGGACCGCGATGGATGCCATCTTGGCCAAAAAACCCATCCCCTCGCCGCAAATCCCCAGCCTTGGCTGTAACATTAAGTGGAAGCCAGGCAACGAGCCCAAGTTCTGAAAATTTGGCGGGGCGACCCACGCAGGCCGATTAGCGCAGTCCGGCGGGCAAAAGGATAAGGAAAGTTTGGGAAACCAACAGGCTGGTCATGTAGAAAAAGGCCGCCTCCTCCCAGGGCATGATTCCCCCAATTTTTAATCCCGTAATCTGTTTTGGATCAAAAAACCAGATCCCTTGCCGAATGGCATACCAGTCGGCCAGGCAAAGATACGTCCCAATGGTCAGGGTGGGCACCCAAACATGGAATGCATAAGCCCGGAGCATGGGACCGGCCACGATCCACTGCAAAGCCACCACCGGTAAAAACCAATAGATCAGATGCCAGGCATAGTGAATTCTTCTCTCCCTCTCCGGCCACTTCTGTAGAGCTACCCCGCATCCCGCCCAGGCGATGAAAAGAAAAGCGATCTGCCGCAGAACCTGTGGCTCCCCAATCCATCGGGGTTGCGGAGCCCCATGCGGTGGCTCCACCCAACGGAGCAGAATCCAGCTCAGCCACATCACTTCAAGGGACTGAATGACGAAGAAGGCGTACTCCTCAATGGGCAAACGCCCGACCCGAAATCGAACCCGTTCCGGCGGAAAATCCCAAATTCCCCGCGAGACCGCCCAGTTGTCCCACGGGGAGGTAAACGCCACCACAATTCCCAAAACCCCGGTCATCACCAGCACCATCTCCATCGGCCAGATTCCCCTGCCAGAGAGGAAAAAGAGCACCACCAATACGGGAAGATTGAAGGCAAGATGGAAACCCAAATAGGTCATAAGTACACCTATCGGTTTCGGCGTTCTGCCCTCCCGGCGCAAGCCTGATGTTTCCCAAAGGGAAAAAGGCCCTAAAGTAGGATCATGGAAGTTCTTCTCATTGCCGGTCCGGCTTCCGTCGCCTTGGATCGCGCACGGGTGTTAACCAACACCTCCACCGGGCGGACCGGAGTTCTTTTGGCGGAGTCTCTGCGGAAACACGGACTTCATATCACCCTTTGGTATGGCACCGCCTCCACCCACCCTCTGCCCACCGGCCTGCATTCTTCGGAGAGATTCCAGACGGTGCATGACTTGGAAAAACTCCTGCAAAAAACGTCGCTGGAAAGTTTTTCTGCCATCCTCTTGCCGGCCGCGCTGCCGGATTACGATTTGGCGACGGCCACCGACCTAACCGGCCGCAAGCTCTCGCGCGACAAATGGCCGGGCCATCTGCAAGGTATCCGGATTGAACTCAAACCTGCACCCCGCATCCTAAACAAGATCCGCACCATCGCCCCCAAGGTAAAAATCGTCGGCTGGAAATGGGAGGCCGACGGCTCCAGGGCCGACATTCTAAAAGCGGCCAAAACCCAGATCTCCGAATGTCACACCGACGCCTGCATCCTAAACGGCCCGGCTTACGGGGACGGCTACCTCTTTTTGCCGGCCAAAGGGGATTCCACCGCCTGCACAGACGCGGCGTCCTTGGGACACGTGGTCGCGACTTTTCTAAAGGGCAGTTAAACGATCGCTGGATCGTTCCTGGCGATCCGTCTCCCTTTGATTAAAGAACGTAGAGGATGGAGTAGAGGAAAATCCAAACCACATCGACGAAGTGCCAGTAGTATCCGGTAAGCTCTTCGAAGGTGTGGGAAGGATTGGGGGTCTGTCCTGAAAACAACTTCATTTGACGGAGACCGGCACGTGCCGCTACCCAAAGCACGCCCAATAGTCCGAGCAACACGTGGAGGCCATGGAAACCGGTCATGGTGAAAAAGCAGGAACCATAGGTACCAAAAGAGTCAAACCACATGCCCTCCCCCTTGAGGTGATGCCACTCCCAAGCCTGTACCCCAAGGAAAATGGCACCCAGCAGCGCGGTTAGGGCATAGCCGATGAGCCCGCTACCGCCCTTGCGCATGCGGACCTCACCCCAATGAAAGGTCAGACTACTGGAGAGAAGAATCACCGTATTCACGATCATCACCCAATTGAGGAACGTGGGAGGAATGCGAACACCGATTTCCGGGGCTCCAGGGGGCGGCCAATTTCCCGGACCTTGGGCCAGACGCAGAACGATGTATCCGCCGATGAGCCCGGCGAAAAGCATGGCTTCCGAAGCGAGAAAAACGAGCATGCCAAATTTCGGCAGGGTAAAACGCGGACCCCCGGCGGAAGCGGGTACATGCCCGGAAGAAGTCAGAGTGGCTGTGCTCATGTGGAAATCCGATTTAGGGCCGGATCGGCTCCTTGGCGATGATGAAATAGATCCAGAAAGCGGTCATCGCCAGGGTGGCAACCAGTAGGATCACCGCCAGGCATAGGTTGGATTTTCGCAAGGGAGTCATACTCATTTTCGATCCACCACCAGAAGAATCAGTAGAATGGGAAGGTAGGCAATGGATCCCAAAAACAGGTTGCGGGCGGAAACCAGGCTTGGCTTCCAGGCAAAACTGCCCGCCAAAAAGGCAAAAGCACCTCCCAGCACCACGGCTCCTACCGCATACCCAAGACCCGCCGATTGCAGATAGACCGGCCAGATCGAGGCCGCCAAAAGGGCGAGGCAATACACCAAGGCCACCAAACCCGTAACCCTCCCCTGCTCATCGTGGCAAGGCAGCATCCGAAATCCGGCTCGGCGGTAATCCTCCCGATGACGCCAGGCAATCGCCAAAAAGTGGGGAATCTGCCAAAGAAAAAGAATCGAGAACAAAGCCCACCCCTCCAGTCCAAGATTTCCGCGACCGGCAACAAATCCGATCAGAGGTGGAATGGCCCCGGGAACCGCTCCCACCAGCGTATTCAGTGCCACCAAGGCCTCATCCGGACTGATCCGACCCATCGGTAGAGGCCGTTGGGCAGTGCGAATCATTTTCGCGTCGAGATCCCTTTCGATCCACTCGTTCAGGGCGGCTGCAGCCGCCGCCACCAAAGAGGTCCCCAACAAGGTAAAAACGGTCCGCCAAAGCTCCAACTGACCTCCCGAGCCGCAATAGAGGCCGACCAAGGTGGTCAAAAGAACGAGAAGGGACAAACGTGCCTTCATCAACTCCGCCCAATCTTTCAGCCAAACCTTCATGCCGGCGAGGCCGGTCACCGGGGCGATGCCCTCCAACGCGTTCATCGGACCCCCACCTTCCTCATCGCGCCGGGTATCCATGATTCCCTGCGGGATGGAGGGTAAGCACTTCTCCAGGAGGCCAACCCCAGCAACCAACCGGTCAAAAGCAGTCCGGCACCAAAAAGAACATGAAGGGTCGCCAGCTCCGGCAACCTTCCCGTCCAGATCACGGAGATGCCCAGCATCATCTGCAGAAGAGCCAGGGTAGCCCAACCCGTGACTCCCCTTCGCCACCAAGCGGGCGTCGAGACCGAGCGAACACTCCAGAGCGATCCCACAACCATCCCCACCGCCAGAATCAAACCAAGGGAGCGATGGAGGATCTGGCAAAGAATCAAGGAGGAGCTGGTGGCGGGCCACTGAAGTTCTGCGGCACGCATTTGGTTGATCTGCTGTAGAACGGCCGAGTCCCAGAACGCGGGCCACCACGCT
>RGGS01000151.1 GCA_010024525.1 Verrucomicrobiota bacterium
ACCAACCTAATCGAAATTCCGAACGGTGGGACCCCGCAGGCCGGCAAGGTCAACGTCCTGAAGTTGTAGGTGATGGATGGGTTGACGTTGAAGCTAGGTAGGGGCGGTTATCCTTAACCGCCCGCGCGTAGATGCTGATTGCGGGCGATTGGAGAAGTTCAAGCTGAGTTAGGACGGCGTGTCCCCACGCCGCCTCGTGGACTCTCCAGCGATTTTTAGTTTCCATGAGGCGGGCTGGGACAGCCCGCCCTACCGGCACTCAATCCAGATTCTGAATCTTCATTTCTGCGGCGACATGGCGGAAATGGCTGACGTTGAGCGTGTGGATTGCTGTGCAATTTCTTTTCTTTGCCACGGCGGCGTGCAGGGCGTCGTAAATCGACCCGCCGGCGGTGCCGCGGTCGGGGGCGCGGCGGATCAGGCTGACCGTTTCCTCGGGGCTGAGCGTTTCCACCGTCAGATGTTCCGCCAGGTCGGCCACCATCTGGGCCGCCTCCTTGGGTCGGATGCGGAGACGCTTGTCCCCGGAAAGCGTGGCGTAGGTTTCCGCCAACGCATGGGCGGAGGTAATGTTTTCTTTTTGAATCAGCGCGTCAGCCTGGGCAAAGGAGGGGCTTTGCGAAAGGCAGGCTTCCACGAGGACGGAGGCGTCGAGGAAGTCAGACATTTTTTTTATTTCGGATTGCGGATTTCGGATTGGGGATTGTGGATCGAGCGGGAAGTTGAAGTTTAAGTTGAAGTAGGCATGGATGGGGGGGCTTGGGGTTAGCGGATGGTGCGGCGGTCGCGGGCCTGTTGGACGGCGTCGCCGCTGTCCCAGTCGGCAGGCAGGGGGGCGGCGTGGACGAGCCGGCCGTTTTGCCGGCGGGTTTCGCCGGACGGGGAGGAGGCGAGGGAAATTTCCGCCCGGTCCCCCACCACTTCCAGCCGCACCTTGGCGCGTCCGAAGATCCCCAGGGACGCCCGTACCGATTTGGGAATCACCAACCTTCCCACCGGATCCACCGAACATATCCTACTTTTCATGGCAAACATATAACACCTTACCAAAATAATGGCAAACTTGTATTTTTACAGTCGGGCTGAAATGGATAGTTGTTGAGGAGAACATATTTGTGAAAATAGGGCAATTTTTATGTTTTTTGTCATAAAGCCTTTGTCAGCAGTCATTTAAATAAATATCGTGATTTTTTAAAGCGCTTCTTTTATTCGTTGATTTGCAGCACTTTAAAAAGTAAAAAATTTTGGGAAAATCTTCATAAATCGTTGTCCAAATTGAACTTTCGCGTGGAAATTTGATCCAACCTATGTATGTTTTTAGTTGTGGGAATAGGCATATCTTTTGCCAAGTTGAGGTCTCGTGTTTTGTCGCGCTCGTGCGGCAAGGCGAAGACTGGCTTTGTGCAATTTAGGGGTCCCGTTCCCAAAAATATTTCGACCCCTGCGGTAGCAGTCCTCCTTTTTGTTTCTTTATTTGGCATCACCGCAATGGGCCAAAACTTTAGTGCTCAGATTATTACTTACGATTGGACGGTTAATCCCGGACAAAGTGCCTGGTTCATGTCTAACGGGTCTTCAGGGGTAAATGGAGCATTTTTTACCAACTATGGAACCGTCCAAGCTGACGCAAATTTCGCAATTGGAACGTACAATTGGGCCGTCTTCACCCAAAACGCCGGCACATTTAACGTAAATGACTATCTCTCGATCGCACGTTATGGTGATGCATCGAACTCATCGGGAGCGCTCCGAGTCAATGGTGGTTGGGTGAATGCCTGGAATCGTGTGATCATTGTGGGCGAGAGCGGCGATGGGTGGGTCGGTATCTATGGAGGTGGAGTCTATGCCCCGTGGGACGTGGCTCTATCGGGGAATGCCGGCTCGAAAGGAACCCTCGAACTCAACGGGGGACAACTCGTTACCTCTCGGATCTATAAGTGGGGGGCCGGAATCGGCACTCTTTACCTCAATGGCGGAACGCTCCAGGCGACTCGTGACGAATGGAATTATATCTCGGGCCTGGACTCGGCCAACATCGGTGGCAACGGAGCAGTCATTAATAACGACGGCAAGGGCATTGGCATCAATCAGACCCTGACCGGCTCCGGTTCGGGAAGCGTGAAGTTCGACGGAAGCAATTGGACGACGCTCCGGCAGAACAACACCTATACGGGGGATACGCTGGTTCGAGGCGGGGTTCTTCAATTTTACGAGAACGGATCCCTCTACAACAACGGCACCGCCGCTGGAAATATCTACGTCAACAGCGGGGCCACACTCTATTTCAATCGAGATAATGTTTTTGGAAATGCCGACACGGGAAGCAGTTCTCCTGTTACGATCACCCTGAACGGGGGGACTATCAACAACGGAAACGGCGGAGTCACCGGCGGAGGGATTTTTAACAACCTTGCTAACCTCACCATGAATGGGGGCAATCTGAATGCCAGTGGCGGAAGTGCCAGCGGTTGGAACGCCTATGAACTGAATCAGGTTACGGTCGGAGGAAGCAGTGCCTCCACCATCACCGCCAACACCTCGATCAACAGCAATAATGCCATTCTCCTCAGCCGTGCGGGCACGACCACCTTCAATGTCGGCTCGACCGGGGATGCGACCGGGGATTTGAAGGTTTCTGCCAGGCTGACCGATGGCAACGGGGTTGTCGGCTCTCTCACCAAGACTGGGGCGGGAAAAATGGTTCTCTCCGCAGCTAACACCTACACCGGCCCTACGGTGATCACGGCCGGCGTGCTCCAGGTCGGCAACGGCGGCACGGGCGGCACGATCGGGTCAGGCAATGTGACCAACCACGGGACTTTGATCTTCAACCGCTCCGACGCGCTCACGATCAGCAATCTGATTTCCGGTTCTGGCAGTGTGACCAAAACCGGGACCAACACCGCGACCTTCACCGCCTCCAACTCCCTGACCGGCACCTTCACCCACGTCGGCGGCATCACCGTGCTGAGCAACGCGGCGGCCCCGGTGTTCGGGTCGCTCTCGAATCTGGTGATCAGCAACGACTATGCCGGCGCCAACTACTACAGCGTGGTGGAAACCCTCAGCCCCAACGGGCTGGGGACCAACGTCAACTTGATCTTCCGGCCCAAGAGCGCCTCCAACAGCCTGGTCTATTTTCAGCTAAACGGGAACGACCAGAGCATCGGGAATCTGGACGGCTCCGTGCAGTTCACCGCGGCCACTCCTTCCACGCCCTCGGCTTGGCCCATCATCCAAAACGCGGAGGCGAACATTTCTGTCGCCAGCCGACTGACTATCCACCAGATCATTGATGGGCTTTTCTTTGGGGAAATCAGGGACGGTGGCACTGCGAACGCGGGTGCCCTTAGTCTGGTGAAAAACGGTCCGGCCACGCTCGTGTTGGCGGAAGTGTCCGCTTCATGGAAGGGGATCGGCCACACCGGGACCACCACCATCAACGAAGGCCAGTTGACCTTGAGCAACACCACCCGTTTCGTCAGCGCGACGACCGTCCAGAACACCGGCACCCTGCAGGTGATCGGCTCGCTTTCGAACACGGCGACCGTTTCCGCCACCAACGGGGGAACCGTGGTGGCCTCGGGCACGATTCGCACGCTCAACATCCGCAACGGCGGCAAGATCCGGATCACCAACGCCGCGACCGTCACCAACAATGCCTGGAACTCCGGCGGGACGATCAACTTTACGAACGGATCGCAGGTGGAAGTGGACGGTGTGTCTTCCCTGGCCCAGCAGCCTTACATCCTGTTGCGCGGAACCAACGTCACGGGAACTCCGGCCTTATCGGGGAGCACCAACTTTGCCGTCACCAACGTCAGCAACACGATTCAGTTGGTCCCCACGCTGGACAGCGACGGAGACACCCTGGCGGACTATGCGGAGCTGACCCAGCACAACACCGATCCAGCGAAGTCCGACACCGACGGGGACGGAATTGATGACAATGTGGAAATTGCCGCCGGAACGGATGCCTTGGGTACGTGGAATCTCTCCGGATTGTCCACGACACCGGTTTTCACCAACAGCACGGCTACCGGGACCAATACCCTCAAAATTCAGACCGGAATTTCCGTGGATTACCTGATCGTGGGTGGCGGCGGAGCGGGCGGGAACGGAAAAACTGC
>RGGS01000152.1 GCA_010024525.1 Verrucomicrobiota bacterium
GCTTAGCTCAGTGGTAGAGCAGCGGTTTTGTAAACCGCTGGTCGTCGGTTCAAATCCGACAGCCGGCTCGAATCTAGTGGCTGGATAGAGGATTTAGGATTGAGTGTCGCTGGCAGTTTAGGCCTTTAGGCTTTAGTCATGGAGGGAACGGTAAGAATTGAAAACTTCTCTTATTGTGAATGCAGAGTGGCTTAAGGGGGCGATTCGTAGGAGTCAGAATAATTCTTTGAAAATGGCGATACTTCTTCTGGTGGGTTTGAGCATTAATTGTTGCTCTCATAGCGCCATTGGTAAGAAAAAGACAAGCGCTGCCGAAGCCATTGCCGACCTGACTGATCCTGCAGAGTTGGCAACGATTAAAGGAGAGGGGACTGCTGACCCAAGGCTTCAGAAGTGCGTTTACTGGCTGGCTTACGCTGAGGAGCAGGGGGAGATGCCCGAAGCTGTCTTGGATGGTGCGGCCAAGCTGAACAAGACCGCCGGGACACCCTACACTGGCTTCGTCCGCTGGGGGCTTTTGGAGAACTTAAAGATCGCCAAGGAACTGGGTTTGCTGACCCCCGAAGGCATGGCTGAGTTGAGGCGTGGAAAGTCAGCCACCATCACCAGGGGGCAGTATGCGGGGCAGGAAGCCGAAGCCGGAGATGTGATTTCAGAATCTGTCTGCCCAGAATTGGCAAACCAAGTGATGAATTTAGAGCTCCTCCCTGCCTCCATTAACCAAGCCAAGAAGGATAAGGTGACGGATCGAGCGAGGGTCTTCGCCAAGGAGCTTTACGATGCGAAACTGCTTTCGGTGGAGGGGTGGAGCCGGGTGGAGATTCGTTAGGTATCCCTTTGGGGCTAAAAATAATATTAAATACTAAAAATAGCAGGTGGAGAAATTCGGAAATAAGAGCAAAATAGAAATATGCATTGGGTAGCCGTTCTTTTGTTATTTGTGGCTTTGTCGTCTCAGTCACAAACAGTAACCCAAGCTTTCGGTAGTGGAGCAAGCTCGTTTTCGATTGATTTCGTCTCGATTGGTAATGCTGGTAATGCACCAGATACAACAGGGAAAGGCGCAGTCCCTTATATATACAATCTTGGAAAATATGAAGTTAGTCGCGACATGGTAATCAAAGCAAGTACAGCAGGTGGATTAGGTCTCACGCTGCAGGATATGACTAGTTATGGTGGCAACGGGGTAAATCGGCCAGCAACGGGAATCAGTTGGAATGAGGCCGCACGTTTTGTAAATTGGCTTAATACCAGTAAAGGATATCAAGCGGCCTATAAATTTGATACAAACGGAAACTTTCAGCTCTGGAACTTGGGCGATACTGGCTTTATGTCGAATAATCCATTCAGAAACGGTTTGGCGCGATTTGTTCTTCCGAATATGAATGAATGGTATAAGGGGGCATACGGAAGTTTAAATAATACATGGCACTTATTTCCCACCGGATCAACTTATCCGGCAAGTGTTAATGGTGGAACAGCCCCCGACACAGAGATTTTTGGATTTTTAAATAGTCCCGCTGATATATCCAGCGCTGGGGGGTTAAGCTCCTTTGGAACAATGGCTCAGGGCGGTAACGCTGAAGAATGGATTGAAGACGCGTACGACGGCATCAATGACACGCCTAATGAAAATAGGGGGGTCCTTGGGGGGCATTTTAACAGTGGAAATCCCGGATCTAAGGCTGTTGGAATTAGTGGCTATACCACATCGTCTGAGTTTTATTTTAATGGGTTTCGTGTTGCGATGATCCCCGAACCCTCCTCGCTTTCACTTTTCCTCGCTGGCGGGGCGGTGCTGATGGCGGGGAGGCGGGGATCTAAGGCTTCCGCATCGTATGGCTGACCCCGGTGGCCGACTGCTCTTGATAGGCCGGCCAGGAGTAACCGCGTTCGGTGAAGTAACCACGCCCTGCGCTTATCGCATTCTCCCTATCACTACCGTAAATGTATCGATTTCCGCCCGAACCGCTTTCGGTGGCCAGCTTTCCATGTGGCCCGGCCCAAAGGTTGCCCGAACGATAGTAAAAGCCGTCAGGGGCGACAACCGCCCCGTTTCCAGTCGAATAAACGAGCCCTTTGTCCGTGATTACGCACGCTTGACCGCCCTTGTAGTAGGGACCTTTGGCAACATAAGCGCCAGCTACTGTCTCCACATCCTTCCATTGCTGTGCATCCCGTGCGTTGTTTCGGGCTTCCTGCTCCTCCCAGGCTTTGTTGCTTCTTTCTTTTTGCTCCTCATTCATCTGCCGCATTTTTGCGCTGAAGTCCTCATGCCAGCGGTCCTGCTTCTCCTTTGTTTCCTGGAATGAGTCGACCTTCAGTGAATCGCGCTGCCGAGTTGCAAAGGAGGCGTCCTCTGACTGGTGGGACTTGAAACCGTAAGTGCTTTGGGAGGATTTATTCTTTAAGCTGTTTTTGCCGAAATCGTCGGAGTCATCCCAGGCGAGAAGGGGGGAGTTGAGGGCAATAATCCCCATACAAACTAGCATCGAATTCATTGCGTTAAAATATTACCCATGTGGTCTGGGGTAAATGGGAAAGAAAAAAGCCATTTAGCCCAATCGGGACATTTGCAAGGGTTAATAGTGGGTTGGTGTGTATTGAAAATCTGTCAGGAAGGTTCTATAAGTATGATTGTGAGATTTCTTAAGGTGTTAATGATGATAGGGGCCACGGCCTCCGCTCAAAGCCTTCTTCAGACATTCGGAAGTGGGGCTAATGCGTTCTTAATTGATTTTGTGGAAATTGGGAATCCTGGTAACGCTGCGGATACAACGGGGGTCCCAAATCCGGCCGGATCGGTGGGTTATGTTTACAACATTGGTAAGTATGAGGTGAGCCGCGACATGATCGAAAAAGCAAACAACGTAGGGGGCCTGGGGATAGATATGTACAATATGACAAGCTTTGGTGGCAATGGATCGAATAAACCAGCCACTGGAATAAGCTGGTATGAGGCGGCAAGGTTTGTGAATTGGCTAAATGCCAGCACAGGGAATACTGAAGCCTATAAATTTGATATTAGCGGAACTATCCTCCTGTGGTCATCTGCAGACACGGGATACAATGCGAGTAACCAGTACCGTAATTCATTGGCCAAGTTCTATCTTCCGAGCACAGACGAGTGGTATAAAGCAGCTTATGGGAGCCCAAATTCTATTTGGTACAATTACCCAACGGGAAGCGATAGCCCTCCTTTAATGGTTTCTAGCGGAACAACCGCTAACACAGCAGTATATGGTGGACCATTGGGTCCTGCAGATATCGACAACGCAGGCGGTTTAAGCGCTTGGGGGGCAATGGGAATGGGGGGGAACGTATGGGAGTGGATGGAGACAGCGTATGACGGAATTAATGATTTGGGGTATGAAAATAGGGAAATACGAGGTGGCACATGGTTAAATCCGAGCAGCAATCTTGAAGCTTCAGAACCACGCAGTGATTCACCTTCTGATAATACGAGCTTTCACGGCGGCTTCCGCGTCGCCATGGTTCCCGAACCCTCCGCACTTTCGCTTATCGTTGTTGGTTTTTGCGGATCAGCGATATTACGACGACGTCGGTAGAAATCCGCGGGCATCTTCCAGAATTGTGGGCTCTTCTGCGGTGAATGGGCCATAAACCCATGGCTAACAAACTGGTTTAACAAATGGGTTAGCTGTTTTAGGAACTCTGTGTGGCTAATTTAATTATTTGGAATTCGGCAACGGTGGCATCTGGGGTGGTTGGCGAACCGTCGGTTTTGATTGAGGCGGGATGAATGCGGAGTTGGAGGCTTGTCCCCCGGACCAGTTTTTATTCCTGGCAAAGTATCTTTTTGACTTGGACGAGGTGACGGCCCGATAGGCCTTGGAATTCATGCCACCGAGGTTGTGGATTATATGGGTCAGGGAAAGTGCAAAAAAAAGGGCCAACGGAGCTCGCAGGAAAGCCATCATCAGCAGCATGATTCAGTGGATTTAGAGAAAAAGCGGAGTTGACATCCCTGTTCAATTTTTTACACCTAGATATATGAAAAACACCCTCCGTATGGCGGTTCTAACAGTAATCACCCTGGCCTCCTCCCTGGCCATGGCTGATTCAGGCAGCAAGGG
>RGGS01000153.1 GCA_010024525.1 Verrucomicrobiota bacterium
GAACCGGAATCTTCAGAACCCTCACCCCCTCATTTTTGGCATGATTCATCCATGCCTCCCCTTCCACTCCGCCATCGCAGATCACCGAAATCGCCGGCACTCCCCATTGGTGCAGTTGCCGGGCGACATTGTGGCCTTTCCCTCCGGCGGATGTGACGACCCGTCCCGCTGAGGGTTCAATTCTGGTTTCGAAAACGGGATTGGGCGTAAAGCACCAGACCCGGTCGCGGATGCGTTCCCCGCGGGTGAACATCAGGCGATGTCGATCTCCTTGGCGAGGTAGACGTCTTGGATGGCGTTTAAAATCTCGATGCCATCCTTGAGCGGCTTTTGGAACGCTTTGCGCCCGGAAATCAGCCCCATCCCACCGGCACGTTTGTTGATCACCGCGGTCTTCACCGCTTCGGCAATGTCGTTCTTGCCGGATGCGCCACCCGAGTTGATCAGACCCGCCCGTCCGGCAAAGCAGTTCAAAACCTGGTACCGACAGAGATCAATCGGATGATCTGAGGTCAATTCAGAGTAGATGCGAGGGTCAGTCTTGCCATAATCGCTCCCCGCCAGCTTCACCGCATTGTAGCCCCCGTTGTTTTCCGGGAGTTTTTGTTTAATGATGTCGGCCTGGATGGTCGAACCGATGTGGTTCGCCTGCGAACTCAAGTCGGCGGAAAGATGATAATCCTTCTCCTTGGTCTTAAACGCGGGATTCCGCAGGTAACACCAGAGAATCGTGTACATGCCCAACTCATGGGCGATGGCAAAGGCCCTGGAAATTTCCTCAATCTGCCGACCGGATTCCGGAGAACCGAAGTAGATCGTAGCCCCCACCCCGACCGCCCCCATATCGAACGCCTGCTTGACCCCGGCGAATATTTTTTGATCGGCCAGATTGGGATAAGTCAGAAGCTCATTGTGGTTGATCTTGAGCACGAATGGTATCTGGTGGGCATACTTGCGTGCCACGGCTCCCAACACGCCCAGCGTCGAGGTCACGGCATTGCACCCCCCCTCGATCAAAATCAGGCCCGGGGAGATGAAGTCGGGATTTGGCCACCGTTTTGCAGGTGTGGCCCAACAGGTTCTTCGCTTCCGTTCCCAGATGTTTTTCGATTTCGGAGAATTTCACAGGGCAAATACTCCCTTTTTTAGGTGATCGGGTCAATCTTCCAACTCCACGTCACCTCTTGCCCCAAGAATTTCACCCCCTACGATGAACGCATGTTACGTTGGCTGGCTTTGGTTCTCTTGGGGCTCCTACTCAACGGAGCCGGGCTCTCCCTCCTCGCGTGGGCTGCCCACCAAAAATTCTCTGCAGGCGGGGAATGGTTCTGGTCGGGAACCTTGGCGATTGCCCTCTGCAATGCCGGCATTTGCTGCCTGGTGGGCTCCCAAAAGTCGGAATCACGAACCTGAATTCCCATTCGCACCACCCGCCGACACCGCCTGACTACGGAAAGGTGGATCTGGTCCGATTTGACGATCGCGAATATCAGCGCTGGTCGGAGGGTTTCGCCTTCCGCCGCCGAAGAGAAAGACAACGCACGGGAAAGGTTAGAATTGAGCCGGCCGCCCTCTCCATCATCAGCGCGGCAGCAGAGATTGGGGTTCGCTCCATCCTGTCGCACCACTTCCACCTGGGAGATCGGCGGATTATCCGTTACCAGGATCCCGAACACGGAGACCAACTTCGGGGACGTCACCGTTTTCGGGAACTCGACGCCGTCGCCTTCTCCGGTGACAGGGCCACCGCCGTTTTTGAATTCAAACTCAGCGGATTGGGGTCCGCCTCTGCCGTCTCCCGGGCCGCCAAACAACTCCGTTCAGCTGCTGAGATGATCCGTCAGGGATATGGACACACCCCCAAGGTGGCAGTCGTTCTCATTCATGCGGGCGAAGGCCACCCCGACCTTGGCAAGCCCGGCGGTCGGTTTGGCGTCCGGCCCACCCAGCTTCAGGGCTCTTCGCTGGCCCATCTCCCCGACCAACCAATTCCATGCTTTGTATTCACCATGAAAGAGGCGATCGAGGAAGCACGCCGGATCGGCCATACGGTGGATGAAAAGCTTGAAAAAAAGGCAGCCCGGGAAGGCCGGCACGGGATCACCCATGGCAAACGACGCATTCTCCCCCGCCTGCCGATCGGGGAGATCCTCTCTGCGGTCGGGCAAATCACCCTAGGGCTGATTCAGGTCGTGGGGAAAATCGCCCGCAGGGTGGGACGCCAACGCCCCACCCACTTCCACCACCACCGGCGAAGATACCGGGGCAGAGGCAGACGCCGCTAGGTTGTTACTTCGTATTGACGTTGCAGACCGGGATGCCCTGGCGTTTAAACGAGTCCGGTTCCGCGGAGTTGATGTCGGCCTGACTGACCAACCCGACTTTTTCGCCCCCGATGGAAACCACATCCACTTGGGTGGGTCCCCCCTCCGCCTGGGCATGACTTCCCATCCAAGGCTGGAAGGCGTGCCACCAAAGGCCTCCGGCCACCAGGGCCAGGAGAAGTTTCGTCAGGGGATCCGTCTGTAGGGTGATTGATTTTTGTTTCATGCGTAACGCATATACGAACACCGGAAAAACACGACTCGATTCGTTTTCCCAAACACGTATCCTAAAGGCATGAACCAGATCCTGCCTGCCTTGGTTGTAACGCTCCTCGTTTTTGCGCCGATGCTCCAGGCCGAGGAGAAAACCAACGCCCCCACCCAGTCTGCCGAGGAGGTGGTTCAGTCCCAGGGCGTCAAGATATGGAAGAAGGGCAAGCCCACCAACGCCTTCACGGTCATTGGCTATGATACTTTGATGAGGCAACGCGGTTTTGAAAATGCCCAAAACAACATCGCCCGCGGGGTTCTGGCCCGCAACGGGAATGCCGCCATCGTGATCTCCGTCATCAATTCCCAACGTCTCAATTTCGACCTCAATACCCAGAATGACCGACTCGACGGCATTGACGTGCGGTACCAAATCATCTCTCTCAAGCCCTAGAATGCCCACGCTTCTTCGGATCTTCCTCCTCTCCTTGGGGAGCGGAGCTCTTCCCCTTCAATCCCAGGTAGTGCCCGTCCAAGCCAACGTGGATGCCCAGGCCCAGCGAAGAATCCAGGCGGACGCCCAAGAGTCCACTCGCCGCCGCCGGATGGAGGACAATCTCCGTCGTTTGGTCTCTGCCCTCGACCCATCCATCCTTTCCGGACCCAACGGCCCTGCCAGAACCGTCCAAGCCATGGCCGCCTTCGCCGATCTTCTGAACGATAACCTGCCCCCCAAACAGTCGATTCAGCAGGCCTTAAAAAAATCCCCTTTGGAGCCATCGGCCACCCAAAAGACGTCGGCCTACCTTTTGCATTGCTGGAACAGTTTATCCGAACGGATGACCCCGGAGGACCTGCAAGCCATGCGCAAAGGAGAGGAACCGAAAGTCCCGCTCAATCTGCCGCCCTATTCCCCGTGAATCTGCCCCCTTGCCCCCACGGCTTCCAAATCGTTCGCCTGCCCATAGGGTCCGCATGGGTCTTGCCCCGCGCCAAAAAACATCTCCTCGCTGGCTGGCAAAAACTGAACCCAAAAGTCCCCCTCCGTCTGGCCGCCCGCGCGTTCGCGCACTGGGACACCGGCGACACCTACCGCCTCGACTGGCGTCCGCAGGCCGCCGGCACCGGATCGGCCGTGGCCGGCGATCGCACGGTCGGTCACTGGCGCATCGACCCGGGTGCGTACGAGATTCGCGTCGGATCATCCTCGGCCGATGTGGTCGGTTCGGCACTCCTCGTGGTGTCAGCGGACTGAACGACGACGAGCGAGGAAACCGTGTACTTGCGTCGACTCGACGACTACCAGAGCTGGCAGGTTCTCTTCCGGGGCACGTCGATCCTCATCGACCCGTGGCTCACCCCCGAACCCATCACCGGTGGTTTCGATCGCCGACACGGTTCGGGGTTCACCACCGCGGCCGATCTGCGCCGCGAGCACCAGACGATCGGTGCGGTGTTCCTGTGCACCCAGGTGAACGACCACACCCGACCGGCCACGCTCGCCCAACTCACCGACGTGCCCGTTCACGGCCCGGCCAAGGCGGTGA
>RGGS01000154.1 GCA_010024525.1 Verrucomicrobiota bacterium
GCGGGTGGGCAAAGTTCCCATGACTCCCGAGTTCATTGCGGCCGTGGGGGCAGCCGCCGGGAAATTCTTTTCCAGGACTTCCCCCCAGGGAAAAGTCCTGATTGCCCGGGATACCCGGGGCTCCGGGCCGATGCTCGAGGCCGCCCTGGCGGCGGGGCTGAAGTCGGCCGGATTATCCGTGGAACTGGCCGGAGTGTTGCCCAGCGGGGCGGCAGCGATGTTGGTGCCTGCCCGGGGGGCTTGTGCCGGGGCTATTCTCAGCGCCTCTCACAATCCGGCCGCCGACAATGGAATTAAATTTTGCGGGGCCACCGGAGCCAAGCTGACAGATGAGGAGGAGTCCCAACTGGAAAGCGTATTGGATTGGGAACGACCACCCGCCATCGGGGAAAAGACAAGGGAACTCGATTTTTCCTGCCGTGATTGGGCGATGGAAGGCTACCGAAAAAGATTGATGCAGGTGTTTGGGGAGGCTTTTTCCCTCCAAGGAAGGAAGATTCTGGTGGATGCAGCCCATGGAGCAGCCTGGTGGACCACGCCGGAAATTCTGCGCGGTCTAGGGGCTGAGGTGGAAGTGATGTCCGATCATCCGGATGGCAGGAACATCAACGAGGGCTGCGGGTCAGAGCACCCTGAGGGCTTGATGGCGAAAATCCGGGAAAGAACCGGCTGGATGGGGTTGGCGCATGATGGGGATGCCGACCGGTTGGTTTTGGTGGATGAAAAAGGAGAGCGGGTGGACGGAGATGAGGTCATCGCCATGGCGGCCTTGGACGCCTTGGAGCGGGGAAAGTTGCCTCAAAAAACCGTGGTGGTCACGGTCATGAGCAACTTGGGTTTGGACGAGGCGATGGCAAAACAAGGGGGAAGGGTGATCAGGACTCCGGTGGGGGATCGCTATGTGGCGGCGGCGATGAAACAAGGGGGGTTTACCCTGGGCGGAGAGCAATCGGGGCATCTGCTTTTTTTGGATGCGTCGCCGGCGGGGGACGGGTTGCTTTCCGCGCTGAAGATCTTTGATTTGTTGCAACGGAAAAAAGAAAGCCTCCAGCGTTCCAGGGAGGTGATGAAGCGATATCCGCAAAAACTGGTGAACCTGAAGGTGAGACACAAGCCTGCCTGGGAAACAGTTCCCCCTTTGGCGGCCGCGATGCGGGAAATGGAAAGGTTTTTGGGAAAAAAAGGGCGAATCCTGCTTCGCTATTCGGGCACGGAAAATCTTGTGCGACTGCTTGTCGAGGCGGACGAAGAAGATAAGATATCCATAGTTCAGGAGAAGCTGGTGCCGATTCTGAACGAACAATTGGGAGAGTAAACAGATGAGCGCCAATGCTTTGGATCAATTAAAAAAGTTCACCACCGTGGTGGCGGACACGGGGGATTTTGCCTCGATTCAGGAGTACGCCCCACAGGATGCGACGACCAACCCGACTTTGATTGAAAAAGCGACGGAGATGCCGGCGTATCAGGGGCTCTTGGAAAAAGCGGTGGCGGACGGCAAGGGAGCGGCCGGTTCCAAGGAAGAAAGGGCCCGGGCGATCATCGACCGCCTTCTAATCCTTTTTGGGGTTGAAATCCTCAAGATTGTACCGGGAAGAGTATCCACCGAGGTGGATGCGCGGCTTTCGTTTGATATCCAAGGCACCGTTGAGAAAGCCCGACATTTGATTGGCATGTATCAAGCCGCGGGAATCGACCGGGAGCGCATTCTGATCAAGATTGCAGCGACTTGGGAGGGGGCACAGGCGGCCAAGATTGTTCAAAAAGAGGGAATCCAATGCAACCTGACGCTGATGTTTTCGTTGCCGCAGGCCGTGGCTTGTGCCGAGGCCGGAGCGAGGCTCATCTCCCCGTTTGTCGGGAGGATTTACGACTGGTTTAAGAAGAGCACAGGCAAGGAATACCAAAGAGCGGAGGATCCGGGCGTGCAGTCGGTGCAGAAGATCTACGCTTATTACAAAAAGTTCGGATATCCCACCCAAGTGATGGGGGCGAGTTTCCGCAACATGGGTCAGATTCTTGAATTGGCTGGCTGCGATCTCCTGACCATCAGCCCCAACCTGCTCGGGGAATTGAAAGCTTCGACCCAGGTGGTGGCGAAAAAGCTGGATGCCGAGACGGCCAAGAAGGATCCGATTGCCAAACTGCCTTTGGACGAAAAGACCTTCCGGTTCCTGTTAAATGAAGATGCCATGGCCACAGAAAAGCTGGCCGAGGGGATCCGCCTCTTTTCGGCCGATATCGTTAAGCTTGAGAAGAAGATTCTGGCCAAGATCTGATCAGGTCAGATTTTCCATTCTTTTTTGCAAACCATTGTTGGTGAGGGGCTCTGGTGGAAGGGCTTCCTAGTTTTGGTTATTGACGGAAGCACCTCAATCCAAGATAGTTACTTTTTACACATATATGTTGGATAAGCTTTTCCCTTTTTTGGAGAACGACATGGGCGTGGATCTTGGCACAGCCAACACGCTTGTTTTTGTCCGTGGCAAGGGTGTGGTTCTACGGGAACCTTCCGTGGTGGCCATGGACCAAGCCACGCGCCGGGTTTTGGCCGTGGGGGATGAGGCGAAAAGAATGTTGGGTAGGACCCCCGGTTCGATTGTGGCGGTTCGCCCCCTGAAAGACGGGGTGATCAGTGATTTTGAGGTCACCGAGGCGATGCTTAAGTGCTTCATTGAAAAAGCCACCAAACGGCAGAACCGTTGGCGCCCGCGTCCCCGTCTTGTCATTGCGGTGCCCTCGGGGATCACCGAAGTGGAGCGGCGTGCCGTATGTGAATCCGCGGCCCATGCGGGAGCGCGGAGTGTTCGCTTGATCGAAGAGCCTTTGGCGGCCGCCATTGGGGTGGGCCTGCCGGTGCAGGATGCCTCCGGCAACATGATTATCGACATCGGGGGCGGCACGACGGAGATGGCCATCATTTCCTTGGGGGGAATCGTTTTCAGCCGCAGTGTCCGGGTGGCTGGGGACGAGTTGGATGAAGCGATCATGAACTATTTAAAGCGGGCCTATAACCTGATGATCGGGGAGCGCACAGCCGAGGATATCAAGGTGAAGATCGGTTCGGTTTATCCGATGGAAAAAGAAACCTCGATGGAGGTTCGCGGACGGGATCTGGTTGCCGGGTTACCCAAAACGCTCACCATCACCTCCCAAGAGGTCCGAGAAGCACTTCTAGAGCCGGTCCAGATCATTTTGGAGAGCGTTCGCCTCACCCTGGAGCGGTGTCCGCCGGAACTCTCGAGCGACCTGGTAGAGCGCGGAGTGGTTTTGGCCGGTGGGGGGGCCTTGCTTCGTGGATTTGACCGGCTTTTGAGCGAGGAGACGGGATTGCCCATTCATGTGGCCGAGGATCCCCTCAGCGCCGTGGTAGAAGGCACGGGCAAGGTGCTCGATGAACTGGAGTTTTTGACGAAGCTGACGATGGCGGACGGGCGCGGGTAACCGACCCGCCCGTTCCCATCCGCGACGTCCATCACCGAGCTTAGAAAACCATGTCGCGTGCCTGGGTTTTTTTGGGGTCGGGAGCGGCTTTGGTCGCCGCCATCGTGGTTCTCTTTTTTGCCCCTGTCACCACCCGCTGGACCGAGCGGGTCACGATCGAGACCATCTCTCCTTTGGCCCGGGTGTGGGGGGGCGCGAAGACCAAGTGGAATGATTTTCGCCAAAGCCTCCGTCAATTTGACGTGTTGGAGGAGGAAAACCGCAATCTTCGGGCGGAAAATGTCCGGCTTCAGACGGAAATCCGCCAATTGGATTACCTGCGCAATGAAAACGACAGATTTCGGGAGATGTTGGCCTTTCGAGAACAACAGTCGTTCCGTCTGCTGGCCTGTCGGGTCATTGAACGGGACACGTCAAACTGGTGGAATTCCGTGCTGGTCGACCGTGGATGGAGTGACGATCCCAATTTGGCCCCCGACCAACCCGTGGTCACCCCCCGGGGAGTGATCGGTAAAACCGGCACGGTCGGCCGTTCCACCACCCGGGTCATGCTGATCTCGGACGAAAACTGCAAAGTCAGTGTGCTGACGGAGGGAGCCGGCGCACGGGGAATTCTTTTGGGCGACACTCCTGTGA
>RGGS01000155.1 GCA_010024525.1 Verrucomicrobiota bacterium
GGCAAGGATCTGGGCAAGGCCCGAGAGCGGGCCTATGCCGCCGTGGGAGAAATTTGTTTTGAAGGCATGCATTTCCGGCGGGATATCGGGTATCGGGCTTTGGAAAAAAGGGTGGCATGAGGCGGCAACTCGGGATGGAAGATTTCTGCGGGGCAGGTAGCTTTCTTTTTTCATGAGACATGTGCGCAGTCCTGCCCTTTTGCTGACCGGCCTGGTGGCCGGCATTCTGGTAGCCCCACAACTTCCCAAGATTCAGGCCCAAGTTTCAGAGTGGGTGGAAAAAATCCGGAGCGGGAAACGTAACGCATCCAAGAACGCCTCTTTGGCTCCCCTGACTCGACCTGCGGTGGTGCCGCCCCCCAAGCCCTTGGCCCCCCTGAAGCCGGCAGAAGCGGCAGAGATCGTCAGGCTTTTGGGTAATGAGTTGGGTGCGAATGCCGCGGAAAGCAGTCCGGCCCAAGTCGGCCGACTTTTGGAGCAGTCGGGTGGCCGGTGGGCGGTGGCGGAGCCCGGCAAGACCGCTTCGCCGGAGCGGCCTTGGGTGGCGGAGTTTTTGCCGGGCAATGTGGCGTACTGGCGGGTTCGTCACCTTGGCACGGCGTTGGCAGAAGCGATCGGCCGTGACTGGGCGGTTTGGCGTCAAAAAAACCCGCTCGGGGCGGTGCTCGACCTGCGCGAGTGTCTTCCGGCACAAAGTCTGGAGGCAGCCGCGGAGGTTGGCGGGCTTTTTGTCACCCCCGGAGAGGTGCTCTTCACCTGGAGGGATGAGGCGGGAAAAGAAAAGATTTTCCGGTCAGATCGGCAGCCCCTGGGTCTTGGTCCGGGAACCCCGTTGATCGTGTTGGTCGGACCGAATCTGCGGGGTGCGGGAGAGTTGGTAGCTTCCATTCTTCAAGAACGAAGCGGGGCGATTCTGCTGGGTCAGGCCACGGGGGGGCAGATCGGGCTTTTGGGGGAAACCCGGCTTCCCTCCGGTCGTTCCGTCTTTCGGATCAAAGGGGAGATTCTTCTTCCTGGCGGGCGGAAAGGAACCGGGCGACCGATTCCCCCGGATGTGGAATTGGCCGACGATAGTTTTGTCGACACGGAGATCTGGCCCGGGGGTGAAGCCACGATCGCCTCCACCATCGCGGAGGTGCCGGGGATCAAGAGGGCTAATGAGGCCTCCCTCATCCAACAAGAGGAGGGGGAGATGGAGGAGGAGACCCCGTCCGTTCCGACCGGCAAAGAGGCGGAGCCCAAGCGGCCCCCTCAAGACCGGGGGCTACAGAGAGCGGGTGACCTACTGCGGATGATTCGCAAGATGCCCCCCTCCCGCAGGGCTTCGATTGACCCGGTTGATTTTCGTGGCCAAAATTCCATCTCTTCTCATTCCGCGTGAAACGAATCGTTTTTGTCTGTACCGGCAATGTCTGCCGGAGCCCGATGGCAGAAGAGCTCTGTCGAAAAGAGCTCAATGGGAACCGTGAATTTGAGGTGGAATCAGCCGGGATTGGGGCTGTTTCCGGGCAGGCTCCCAGTCCGCATGCGATCGAGGTGATGAAGGAGCTGGGCTGTGACATCTCCCGCCAACGCAGCCAACCCATCAACCAGGAGATGGTGCGCCGCGCCGATCACATCTTTGTCATGACCTACGGGCATTTGGATTCCCTTTTGCTGCTGTATCCCTCTGCGGCCGATAAGGTCTTTCTGGTGCGGGAGTTTGATCCCGGGCTTTCGCCGGAAGATCGCGAGGTGGATGACCCGATCGGGCAGTCCAAGGACACCTACCGGGCCTGTCGTGATCAGATCCGGAGGGCCATGCCGTATCTTTTGGAGGTGGTGCACAGCACCAAAGTTCCCGCCAAGGTTCCCTCTTATGCCAGCCAGATGGCGGTGGGCTTGGCGGGGGATCCCTCCGGCAGGATTTTACTTTCCGAGGCTCAGGAGGTTTTGCGTCGGGAAGGGTGTTCCACCGTCGCCCTCTCGACCGAGGAAGGGACAGAGTATCCGGAAATCGCCAAAGTGGCAGCCGAGGCGATTTCGGACGGGCGGATTCAGGGTGCGGTTTTGGTGGGGCGTTCGGGAATCGGTCTATGTATGGCGGCCAACCGGTTTGCCAAGGTTCGGGCGGTGGTGGTGGAGTCGCCGGAAACGGCCCGACTGGCGCGTGAGCGGTATCACGCGAATGTTCTTTGCCTTGGTTCGGATGAGCTCGGTGCCTCTGACGCCCGTGCCTGTGTGCAGGCCTGGGTGGCAACCGCCTTTGCCGGTGGGAAGAGCGAGCAGAGGATCGAACGCATGGCCGCCTTGGCGGGCTCCCGCCGAGGCGAGCCGGTGGGACCCGACTTGGCACGAACAGATGAACGCATCGCCGAGGCCATCCGCAAGGAGCACCGTCGCCAATCCGAAAACATCGAACTCATCGCCTCGGAAAACTTCACCAGTCCGGCAGTGATGCAGGCACAGGGATCCTGCCTAACAAACAAGTATGCCGAAGGGTATCCCGGCAAGCGCTGGTATGGGGGTTGCGAGTTTGTGGATGACGTCGAACAGGCGGCGATCGACCGGGCCAAGCAATTGTTCGGTGCCGAGCACGTCAACGTCCAACCGCATTCGGGGGCGCAGGCCAACACCGCGGTCTATTTCGCGTTCCTCAAACACGGGGACAAGATTCTGACGATGGATCTGGCCCACGGGGGGCATTTGACCCACGGCCATCCCAAGAATTTTTCGGGGATGTTTTACACGGTGAGGCACTACGGGGTGGATCCGAAGACGGAGCGGGTGGATTACGACCTTCTGGCCCAGGCGGCACAGGAGTTTCAGCCCAAAATGATCACGGTGGGGGCTTCGGCCTACTCCCGCTTGTTGGATTATGCCCGCATGAGAGAGATCGCCGACAAGGTGGGCGCGCTGCTTTTTGCCGACATGGCGCATGTTTCCGGACTGGTGGCCGGTGGGGTGCATCCCAATCCCGTGCCGCACGCCGATTTTGTCACTACCACCACCCACAAAGGCCTCCGGGGACCGCGGGGTGGAATCATCTTGTGCAAGGCGAAGTATGCGAAGGAAATCGATTCGATGGTGTTCCCGGGGGTTCAGGGTGGACCGCTGATGCATGTGATCGCGGCCAAAGCCATCTGTTTTGCCGAGGCATTGAAACCGGAATTCAAGAACTACCAGGAACAGGTGGTGCGCAACGCTCGGGCCTTGGCCGAGGGGTTGAAGAAGCACGGGTACCGGATTGTCTCGGGCGGAACGGACAACCACCTGCTGCTGGTCGACCTGCGTCCGGCGGGGATGGACGGCAAAATTGCCCAGGAGGCCCTGGATTTGGCTGGTATCACCGTAAACAAGAACTCAATCCCCTTTGACACGGCCAGCCCGATGCGTCCCTCGGGCATTCGTTTGGGCACCCCAGCGATGACGACCCGCGGTTTGAAGGAGTCGGAGATGTTCGACGTGGCCAATCTGATTCACCAAGCCCTGCAGAAACGGGAAGATCCTGCCGCTTTGGAAGCGGTGCGGGCCGAGGTGCGGCGGTTGACCGCCCGGTTCCCTCTGCCTGCCTGAGGAATATTCATTGCAGGCTCCTGCGGACTTACAGGTCGTCGGGGCTGAATTGGCCATCCGCTGGCCGGATGGAAAGGAGAGTTATGTTTCCCTGGAGGAGATGCGGCGGCGATGTCCATGTGCGGCCTGTGCGGGTGAACCGGGGTTGACCCGACCGTTGCCGGCGGCGGGCATCGAGCTCCGGGCGGACAGTTTTCGATTGAGGGGAATGCAAACCGTCGGGGGGTATGCGATTCAGCCAACTTGGGAAGATGGGCACGGGACGGGAATTTATTCGTGGGAATATCTGCAAAGGATTGCTCCCCCGGGATGATGGACGAACGGCGAACAGCGGCGGGAAAAGGGGAGATCTTTGCGTGGTGCTGGTACGACTTTTCCAACAGCGCCTTTGTCACGGTCGTCATCACGGTGGTCGGGGGAGTTTTTTTTACCCAAAGTATCTGCGGGGGGGCTTCGGCCTACTCCCGCTTGTTGGATTATGCCCGCATGAGAGAGATCGCCGACAAGGTGGGCGCGCTGCTTTTT
>RGGS01000156.1 GCA_010024525.1 Verrucomicrobiota bacterium
CGTCACGGGAATCTTTGCGTCGACCCTGGTCCCCCCACTCCTGGGGGGCGGGGGAACGTTCCTCCGGGAAGACCTCCCCCTGACCCTTCCCGAGCTTACGGACTACCAGCCCTCCCCAACAGGGGAACCTCCCCTGGGGAAAGCCACGGCCTGGAAAAACCTGCCCGACGGCTCGACGCGGGAACTCAACACCATGCCCCAGTGGGCTGGTTCCTGTTGGTACTACCTGCGTTTTTGCGATCCCACCAACTCCAACGCCCCTTGGAGTCCCTCCGCGGAAAAATACTGGATGCAAGAAGGCGGCGTGGATCTTTATGTGGGTGGAGCCGAGCACGCTGTTCTTCACCTCCTCTATGCCCGTTTCTGGCACAAGGTTCTCTTTGATGCCGGGCTCGTCTCCCACCCGGAACCGTTCCGTCGTTTGGTGAATCAAGGCATCATTCTCGGCGAAGATAACCGAAAAATGTCCAAGTCCGTTGGTAATGTGGTCAATCCCGACGAGGTGATTGCCGAGCATGGGGCGGATGCCCTGCGGGTCTTTGAGATGTTTATGGGCCCTCTGGAGCAGATGAAACCCTGGAGCTCCAAAGGGATGGAGGGATCGGTCCGTTTCCTTGCCCGTGTTTGGCGCCTGATCTGTGAGGAGACCGAATCCGGCGAATGGATTCCGTCGAAGATGCTCACGGAAGAATCCCCATCCACGGAAACGATCAAAATCTTGGCCAAGACAACGGCCAAGGTCGAGGGAGACATCGAAGGGCTTCAATTCAACACCGCGATCTCTGCTTTGATGGTTTTGGTCAATCACCTTACTTCCCTTCCCCGACGGCCAAGGGGTGCCTTGCTTCATTTAGCCACCATTCTCGCGCCCTTTGCGCCACACCTGGCCGAAGAGATGTATCATCGGCTCGGAGGCAAAGGCTTGGTGAGCACGGCTTTTTGGCCCTCCTATCGCCGCGAGGATCTGCAAGACGATGTTGTGGAGCTTCCGGTTCAGGTGAACAGCAAGTTACGGGGGAAGCTACTCCTTCCCCCCTCCTCTACGAAGGAACAAATCGAGACGCTGGTGACAACCCATGCCGACCTGGCCGCATGGACCGGCGGGAAGAAAGTGCAAAAGATCATCGTCGTTCCGGGGCGCATCGTGAATTTGATCTGCCCATGAACCCTTGGGTCCTAAGGCGCCGCGAGCGCTGGCTCATCCTGACCGCGGGGACACTCCTCATCGCCTTCTCGCTCTGGCGATGGATCCGATACGGCGCACACCCGTAGACAAACAGGGACTTTGCGTCCATTCTGAAACCATGGCTCATTTGAATTTTGACCAGGCTATCATCAAGATTCGTGCTACAGACCCCCGGTTTACCCCGGCAGCCTACCACTTTATCCGCCAATCCTTGGACCACTCCATCGCACGGTTCAATCGACATGGTCCGGAGAAAAAGCTGGCCCATGTCAGCGGTAAGGAGTTGCTCGAGGGATTTCGGGATCTTGCCCTCAAGGAATTTGGCCCCATGGCCAAAACCGTTCTTGGGGAATGGGGAATCCTCCGCTGCTCCCACGTCGGGGAGATTGTCTTCCAGTTGGTGCAGTATGGGATCCTTGGCAAGAGCGAAACAGACAAGCGGGATGATTTTCAGGAGATCTGGACCTTTAGTGAGGCTTTTGAGAGCCCCTTTCAACCCAAACCCCAATCCCCAAAAAAAAGGTCGGTTGGATGGCGTTCGCCCTCCCCCAAGAAAGCTTCTCCCCGGCGGCGTCCGAAATCGAAAAATAATCTCGGGAAGCTTTAAACGGAGCATGTGACATGGCTGAAGTCCAAAAAAACAATCCGGCCACCTCCTCCGAAATGACACGTAAGTTTGTCCATTTCGTCATGATTCAGGCACAGAACATTCTCTACGTCTTGGGTCGCCTTCCCACGCCGGAAGGGGAACGACTGCCCCCGAATCTTCAGGCGGCCAAAATGATGATTGATCACCTGGAAGTGATCAAAGCCAAGACGGAGGGGAATTTAAATTCACAGGAATCAAAAATCCTCACCGAAGCCCTCCAGCAGGTCCAGTTGGCTTTTGTGGAGGCCAGTGGCGGAACCCCCGCTGCCATGATGCCTGACCGCGTGCCTCAAGTTGATATGTCCGCCTTGGAGGAAGAATTGCCGGAGGACGAAACTCCTTCTTCGCCCCGACCGGTCGCCAAACCAAGCCCGAAAGCATCCTCCGCCAACCCCTCACCCGAAGAGGATAAGAAAAAATACTTCAAGAGCTACGGATGAGTTGGCGTTTTTTCTTTTTCGGCGCCGTAGTTTGCTTCCTTCCGTCCCATCTTTTTTCCCAAAACAATTCCAATACCAACGCCGGGTACTCCTCGGCACGCCAAGGCCTGTGGAATTGCAAGTTTGCGGACGGGAATTACTACTCCGTTTCACTCGGCGCGGTCGATTCTGTCAGCCAGCATGAGTACTTGTTGGACGGATCTCTTCGGGTGACCGAGGTAACCGTGGCAACCAGAGGATCAACCCAAGCCCGCTTTTACACACTGGAGAAGCCGGTGGCCGATACGGGCGGCCTGCCGGGACAAATGGTGGTGGACGGGTTAAGCCGCATCACGGAGGAGATGGTCTCGCGCGCGCCGGGCAGCGCCCAAAAGAATGCGCAGGCTGTGGTGAAGAAGTTCCCGGAAACAAGCCACGCCAAAATAATCGAATACCGCCTGGCCAACCGTGATCAGCTATCCAAGCTTTTTCGTCATCTTCTCAACCGCTGGCAGGGACGGTCGGCCGACGACACCTACGAAGTCACGGATTGACCGGAGGAGCAAACAGGGAACGAATTCCCTGGAGGACCTGCCCAGTGGCATCACGACTGGGGTCTCCACCCCTTGCGCCGGCCGCTTTTTCCAGGATTTGGGCCCCGGTCCGGATCATGGTACGGGCCATGGCGGCCGCCAACTTGGGTTGGAGATCGTTTTGCGGGTTTTCCATGGTGCCACTGATTTTGACCGGCTGATATAAGTAGCCGTTTTCTTCTTTTTGAAAAAGTTCCCCACTGGTCAAGCCAGCCACCTTCGTCCCGAGATTATTATCCAGGCCAAACTGGACGACCCCGTCCAGCAGACCGTTTGAAATGCGAATGGAACCCGTGGCCCGAAGTAAACCAGGCGCCTCCACCAGGATATCCCGGACCTCGTATCGATCGTTGAGAACTTCAAAACTGGCCATGGCGGTGGTTAAAGGACAACCCTTAAGTCTGGGCTCCCCCGTGATGACAGCAAGGATGGCCAGAATGGATTCCGAGCCTTTGCCGGGTTCAAGGCGGGCATCGACCAAGCGAACCTTCCCGCTTCCCTTCATCTTGGATGAGCTCCATTCCTCTAAATTAAATTCGCCCGACATTTTGGCGGGCACATCAAAAAGACCGAACCCGAGCTTTCCGCTCGCAATTTCCCACTTCTCCCAGGAAAAACGGCCGTGCGCCGCGGGGGATGAGGACACCATAAAATCCCCCGAGGCGGAGAGCTGACCGCCCCCCGCGGATTTCAAGGTCAGGTCGGTGAGATAACACGTTGGGGCGACAAACCTTCCCTTCGCCTGTTGGATTGTCACATTCTGGGCCCAGGGAAATGGCGAAAGGATTTCACCGTTCTGAAGCCTGAAATCCGTTCCCTGTTTGCCCAGGTTCAACGCAATTCTAACCCCCTTCCCTCCCCAACCCTTTGTGAGGGAGTTGGGAGGGAAGTCGAAATTCCGGACTTCCAGTTTTTCAATCTGCACGTCACGGAAAAACCCCGGAAGGGATTTGGTTTGCGCCAAATCGGAAGGGGTGACGGGCGCAGATGCCGGGGTGGCCGGCGCGGGACGACCGGGGGAGAGAGCGACCGAACCAATGGAGATTTCGGAAAAACGCAGAATTCGATCCCACAAGAGACGGGGAGATATATCCGCCCGAATCTCGTAAATACTCCAATTCCATTCCCCCGGATCGTTGGTTTGGCTGAGAAAACTGTCGGAGTAGACCGAAAAGGAAGACCATTGAAGAACTTCCAGGTTGCCTTTGGTTTTTAAAACATATAATTCTATA
>RGGS01000157.1 GCA_010024525.1 Verrucomicrobiota bacterium
CCCCTGCCCCAACCAAGGATTGGGCAAGATATGCCGTTTGGTACCAGATTTTTCCGGAACGTTTCCGAAACGGGGACCCAAAGAACGATCCCACCAGCGGGTACTCCAAAGTTCCGGATCAGGTCAAAGACACCTGGCGCGTCATGCCATGGACCAAGGATTGGTATGCCCTTGAGAGTTGGGAAAAAACTCTTGGATCCGACGTCTACGCCTCCAATGGACACCGCCGTTACGGGGGGGATTTTCAAGGGATCCTGGATAAGTTGGACTACCTCAAGGAGCTCGGGATCAACGCCATTTACCTCAACCCCATTTTTGAGTCGCCTTCCCTCCACAAGTATGACGCACGCTGCTTTCACCACGCGGATCCACACTTTGGCCCTGATCCAGCGGGCGACTTGGCCATGACGCAGGGAGAGACCGCGGACCCAGCCACATGGAAATGGACCGCCGCCGACAAAATGTTTGTGGAACTGGTCAAGCAAGCGCACGCCCGTGGCATCCGCATCATCCTCGATGGAGTTTTTAATCATTGCTCCACTGATTTCTTTGCCTTCGCCGACCTCCGGGAGAAACAGGAAAAGTCCCCCTATGCCAAATGGTTTGATGTGCACAAATTCGACGACCCCGCCACTGCCGATAAAAATGAATTCGACTATTCCGGATGGTGGGGAGTGAAAGGGATGCCTGAGTTTATTGAAGTTACGGACGAACATGGCCGGAAAAACCTCCATCCGGACGTCAGGGCCTACCTCTTCGCCATCACGAAAAAGTGGATGGATCCCGACGGAGACGGAGATCCTTCAGATGGGGTGGATGGTTGGCGGCTCGATGTGGCCAACGAGGTGGGGACCGGCTTCTGGTCTGATTGGAACGATTGGGTAAAAAAGATCAACCCCGACGCCTACACCACTCCGGAGATCTGGGTCGAGAATGCCCCGACATTTGTGAAGGAGGGCAAATTCGACGGCGTGATGAACTATTACTCCTTCAGCATGCCGGTCAAAGGCGGGTTGATCGACGCAAGCCTGCCGATCCGGGAATTTGTGCAGATGATGGAGGACCGAAGAAAAAGGTTCCCGTCCGACCAGTATGCCAGGTTGCAGAATCTCTTTGACTCCCACGACACCGCCCGGATGGCCACCATGATCGTCAATCGCGATCGCCCCTATTACTCGTCTCCCCAGGACTTTTCCTACGACTCCGACGTCCACGCCGGCAACCGAGATAAGCCCTACCTCGCCCGGAAACCGAACGAAGCCGATCGAAATCTTCAACGCATGCTCGTTTTATTCCAGATGACTTACCCCGGGGCTCCCTACCTCTACTATGGGGTGGAAGCCGGTATGTGGGGGGCCGACGACCCTGATGATCGACAACCCATGGTTTGGGAAGATCTGAAGTTTGAGCCGCAAAAGATCAGCCCTGGAGGCCAACCCGATCGCAATGATGACGTCAACTTCGATGCCACCCTGCATGACTACTACCGGGAAGCCATCGCTTTGCGTAAGAAGTTTCCCGTTTTGGTGGAGGGAGAAATGCAGCTGATCGGGGCCGATAACAATTCCCGCATGTTTGCCTTTGCCCGAGACGGCTCAGAGACCATGGTGACTGTGTGGAATCGTTCCGAAACAAGCCAAACCTTTCGCTTTCATTTCGGCACCACGGATGGCAGCGCCCCTCATCCGCTGGTCCCGGTTTTCATTTCTCAGGGAAAACTGAGCGATGCCATCGTGCAACAGGGATCCGGCAAGGTTGAGGTTACCCTCCCAGGTTTTACCGGAGTGCTTTTGAAGCTGGATTAATCCGATCGTTCAATCGGAGCCCGCACACGGTTTCCCCACTCCGTCCATGATCCATCATAGTTACGTACTTTTTTTAACCCCAGAAGGTAGCTTAAAACAAACCAAGTATGACTCGATCGTTCCCCGATCCGACAATAGGCCACCACTTCCTTGTCCGGCGTTAGCTGACAACCCTCAAGATAGATCTTTCCAAGCTCGTCGACGGATTTGAAAGTGCCGTCATCCCGGACGGCGGTCTTCCACGGCACGCTCTTCGCTCCGGGAATATGACCGCCACGAAGGACTCCTTCTTGGGGATACTCGGGCATATGGGTCACCTCCCCTTTGAATTCACCGGGCGAGCGGACATCAATCAGGGGCTTTTTACCCTGACTGAAGGCGAGCGCATCCTCATAAAAAGCTCGGATCTCGGCGTCCAACCGCTTGGCAGGTGCCGGATATTTCCCTGTGGAAACCTTAACCTTGTCACGCGTCAGGGGTCTTTTTTCCGCAACCCACTTATCCCTACCCCCATTCAGAATCTTCACCTTGGTGTGACCGAACAGACGAAAGGCCCAGAGGGCGTAACAAGCCCACCAATTGGACTTGTCCCCATAGAAGATCACTGTCGTGTCGGGAGTGATGCCATTGCGACCACATAGCTCCGCAAAGGCTTCCGGGGATATATAGTCACGCACCAGGGCATCCTGAAGATCCCTTCGCCAATCGATGTGCACCGCCCCCGGAATGTGGCCGGTATCATAAAGAAGCACGTCCTCATTGCTCTCCACCACCCGGATTCCGGGATCGTTCAGATGTTCAGCGAGCCAACCGGTTTCCACCAAGGCTTCTGGATGTGCGTATGTTTTACTGCTCATGAGGGGCGATAATCTCCTTGGGTACAAAAATGCCAAAGTTGGCCGGGGGATGCAACCGCCCACCGTGTCATTCCACGTTTATCCAACCCTCTTTTCCTCCTCCAATAACGGGAAAAGAGGTTCGATCCTGCCCAAAGACCTTCCAGCCTGATGGGTCGGCCATTGGGGCCAGTTTTTGGCCCGAGGCGAAATCACTCCCGAGTGGCCAATCTGCTGTAAGCCTGCCTGGGCGGTCGCGGGTATGACGCAAGCCACCTCATCCAAGACCAATTCCAGCGCGGCCATGGCGTCGGCCAAGGTGGCATCAAGGGAGGATGCTTGGGCCGGGTCTTTGGCGAGTTTCCATGGGGCCCTCGACTCAATCATCTGATTGGCTGCCTGAACTCCCTTCCATAGCTCCCCTAAGGCCAGATGGATTTGCCGCGAGCACATCAATTCATCCCATTTACGGAGAGCGGCAAGCACGGTCGCACGAAAGGCCTCCGAGACCGCATCCGGTAGTGGGGAAGCGGGAATTTTTCCTTCCCGATACCGACCGATCATCGAACCGGCTCGCTGTAGAAGATTTCCCAATTCATGAGCCAGTTCCCCTTTTCTCCGCGCGGCCAGGGATTCTTCATCGAAATCCGCATCGTGCCCCAACGCCATCTCGCGGAGAACATAATAGCGGAAGGCATCCGCCCCGTATTTGGCCGCCAGGATTTCGGGATCAACCACATTTCCGGTCGACTTGCTTAGCTTTTCGCTTTTGCGCGTCCAAAAACCGTGCACCAAGAGTTGCTCGAAAACCGGCAGGTTCAGCGCTTTTAGCATACAGGGCCAATAGATGCCGTGGGCTGGCACCAAGATGTCTTTCCCAATCACGTGCACCGCAGGGGTCCATTCCTCAGGATTTCCCGAACCTGAACCCGCCCCGGTCACATAGTTCAACAGGGCGTCGAACCAAACATACGTTACCTGATTTTCATCAAAAGGAAGGGGAATACCCCAACCCAGCCTGGTTTTTGGCCGGGAAATACAAAGGTCAGGCAGGGGTTTTTCCAGAGCTCCCAAAACCTCCTTGGCGCGGAACTCGGGAAAGATCATGGAGGGCTTTTTAAGGAATAGGTCTTTCAGCCAGTTCTGGTACTTGGAAAGTTTGAAAAAATAATTTTCCTCGGTCAGTTCGACCACCTCCCCGAAAATCTTCGGCCAAGATCCGTCGGGTTGCCTCTCCTTCTCGGTGAGAAACTGCTCGGCACGGATACTGTAGAAACCCTTGAAGGTGCCCTGAACGATGTCGCCCTGGGCATAGAGTTTGGCCAAAACACTCTGCACAAGTTGGCGGTGACGTGGCTCCGTGGTCCGAAGGTAGTCGTCGGGTTCCACCTTAAGAATTTTCCAAAGTTT
>RGGS01000158.1 GCA_010024525.1 Verrucomicrobiota bacterium
CTGGGGGTGGCGGAACTGATGGAGGATTTTTCCGGTCGCCAGTTCGGGCCCTATCATCTCCTCTCCCCCGCGGGCCCCCATCCGTTGGGACGGCTCTACTGGGCACGTCACCATCAGCTCTCGCGCGATGTCCAGATTCTGGTTCCACCCGCGGGTTCCACCCGGTTCTCCAAAGGCATCCGGAACTTTGCCCGACTCAACCATGCTGGAGTCTACTCCCTCTACGAATCCATCCCCGTGGAGCAGCGGATCTTTGTCGCCATGGAACCGGTCACCCAACCTTCCCTCCTCGATTGGGAAATCCGTGACCAGAAACTCGACCTCCTTTCCTGTGCCCGCTTGGCCACCACCTTGGGTTCTGTTTTGTCCGAAATGGAGTCCTCCTCCATTCCTGCACGCTTGCTGGGGGCCTACGACTACACCCTCTCCCCCAAAGGCACTCCACGGCTGCGCAACCCCGCCGCCTTTCCGGGCGCTCCCGAGACTTCTTTTCTGGAGAATCCGACTCACCTGGCCGCCCTGCTGGAACCTCTGTTGCCGGATGACTCCAAAAGCCGGGAACTGCTTGATATTCTCCGCAATCCCGGCACGTCCGCTTTTGATCTCCTCAAGCGCACCCGGGAATTTGAACGCCAACTCGCCGATGTGCAGGAGGTCCATGTCCGGCAGGAGGAAGTCGAGGCGGGCCGCCAAGCCGTCCGGGCCCGGACCGTGCGAAGGTGGGCCATCGCGCTTGGCTCCCTGGCCGCCGCGGGATTCGCCCTTGTATCGTTTTTTGTCCTGCATCACCGATTTTTCCTCGATGTCAACGCCACCCTCAACGGGGAGGAGATCGGTGTGCCGGCCGGCCAAATGGTCATGGACGGGAAAAAAGTGGAAGTCCCCGCTTTCTCCCTTGATCGGCACGAGGTTACCATCGGCGAATACGAGCGCTTTCTGGCCGACCTACCCAATCAGGATCTGACCAGGCTCCTCCCCAAGAACCGTCCCAACGACCGCAAATCCCTTGCCTCGTTTGTCCCAACGGACTGGGAGGAAATTCTCAACCGGGCCCGCAAAAAAGAGCACTATCAGGGGCAGGTTATCAGCCGCGACACCCCGGTTTTTAATGTCGATTACCTCAGCGCTTTCGCTTACGCCAAATGGAAAGGTCGCCGTCTGCCTAAAAAAGAGGAGTGGCTCTGGGCTGCCTCGGGCAAGAAGGCCCTTCCTTTTCCCTGGGGCACCGAGGAAAAGAACCCTGGCATCAACCTTGGATGTAATGCCGACCCCGGAAAGGTTGCGGATCCGGGATATTTCCATGTCTTGCCGGCCGAATCCAATCCCGCCGATGTCGGCCCTTTCGGACATTTCGACATGGGAGGGAATCTCAGCGAATGGATCAACTCCGTGGAGGTCAATAAATCCGGGGAGGCCTCCCCTCCTTTTGTCGGCGGGAACTATCAGGATCAGGCCGCCGTGGCCAATGCCAACTCCATCCGTTTTCTTCCCTCCGATCGGGGCGATCCCCGGATCGGCTTTCGCACAGCCCGCTAAATGCCGTGGGGGATCGTCATCCCCGGCTGATTTGTTTCACCAGTTCGGCTTCCCCCTCCACGGGAAGCTGACAACTCCGCCCCTCGCAAAGGTAAGCCGTTGCTTTTCGGGTCCGGCTCGCCAATCCGCGAACAAAATCACTGGGATGATCTTCCGTCGCCCGCGTGATCAGCAGGTCCGGTCGGTAAACTTTGGCCAAAACCTCCCGCATGTTTTCCACCTCCTCTCCCGCCAAAACCAACCGCGCGGGGGGTTCGGACAATCTCTGCAGGGCCAGCAAGGCGTGCGGCACCGCTTGGGGCAGCCTTCTCATTCTCTCCCCCAGCCAATCCAGGATTCTCTTGGCCGCCCCGATCCATGACGCCTGATCTGTCAACCGTCCCAACTCGATCAAGGCCAGGGCGGCCACCGCATTCCCGCTGGGCTCCGCCCCATCATAATCGTCCTTCATCCGGGCCAAAAGCGTTCGATCGGCGCTCGACCATAATCCCCCTCCTTTCGGATCCTCAAAACATGCCAGCATTTTTTCGGCCAGCTTCACCGCACGGTGGAGGTAGGACGACTTCAACGTGGCCTGATGGAGATCCAGCGTCGCCTGCAATAGACCCGCATAATCCTCCAAGAGATGGGCATCGTCTTTTCTTCCGTTTCTCCAACGATGCGTCGGTGTTCCATCCGCCCTGAAAAGATTCTTCTCGAGAAAACCCCATGCCTCCTCTGCCCGCCGGGCATACGACCTTCCTCCGCCCCACCGCGCCGCCTTGGCATAACCGGATATCGCCAACGCGTTCCAGGAGGTCAAAACCTTGTCATCCCTGCCCGGACGGATTCGATCCGCCCTCCTCTTTTCCAGTTTGCTGCGGATTCCCTCCAGGATCTTCTCCTCTTCCCGGCTTGGAACTCTTTTTCGGACCAGGACATTCCATCCCTGAACCGGATGGTGCGGATCCATGAAATTTCCCTCCTCCGTCACCCCCCAGATTTCCTCGGCCACCTTAAACTCCTCCCCGGAGGCCAATTCCCGGATTTCCTTCCTGGTCCAGACGTAGAACTTTCCCTCCGCCCCCTCGCTGTCGGCGTCTTCTGCCGAGGCCAATCCGCCACCCTCAATCTTCAAATCCCGCCAGAGATACCGGTCAATCCCCTCCACCACTTCCCAAGGCCATTTCTCCCCGGTCGCTGCCCCCAGCTCCGCATACCAACCCATTAACTGCCCGTTGTCATAAAGCATCTTTTCAAAATGGGGCACCGTCCAGGCCCCATCCACCGCATAGCGATGAAACCCGTCCCCGATTTGGTCATATATGCCGCCCGAACGCATGGCCCGTCCCGTATGCCTGACCATTTCCAAAAGCTTTTCATCTTTCTCCGACCACGACCTTCGCAGAAGAAAGAGCGGCTGGCTCGGGCGGGGAAACTTCGGCGCCCCTCCAAACCCGCCGTGCTTTCGGTCGTACTCCATCGCCAACCGGTCCGTCCCGGCCACCAGAATCTTGCCGGCATCATCGATGGGGCTACCGTCCGTTCCCTCCCCTAACTGGCGGATTCTCTCCGCCAGCTCCTCAGCCCAGCCCGCCACTTCCTCCCTGCGATCCCTCCAAGCTGCCGAGATCTGCCGTAACGCATCCAGAAATCCCGGACGCCCATGCCCGCCAACCGGCGGAAAATACGTCCCGCCATAAAAGGGTTTTCCTTCCGGAGTCACCCAGATGGATAGGGGCCATCCACCTTGACCCGTCATCGCCTGCACCGCCGTCATGTAAACCCGGTCCACATCCGGCCGCTCCTCTCGGTCCACCTTCACCGGAACGAAATCCCGGTTCAGCACCTCCGCTACCGCCTCACTCTCAAAGGATTCCCTCTCCATCACGTGGCACCAGTGACAGGTCGAATACCCGATACTCAGGAAAACCGGTTTATTCTCCGCCTTTGCCTTTTTCCAAGCCGCCTCGCCCCACGGCATCCAGTCGACCGGATTATGGGCATGCTGCAGGAGATACGGGCTCACCTCCCCGGCCAAGGCGTTGGTCCATCGACTCATCCCACCAGCCTAGTCGCTCCACGCCTCTCCTTCATCTCAATCTTCATCTGCACTCATTCCCCCGTTTGCTTTACCCGTTTTATGGAGTAAATTACTCATATGAGACTGCTTTTACTCGCAACAGCGCTTGCTGGCTTTCTCTTCTCCGGTCTGCCCGTCCCCGTTCAGGCTGGATCCGTCAAATCTTGCTGCTGTGGGGAAACCGATAGCCCATGCCACTCTCCGGTGGTACCCGCCCCATGTTCTTCCTGCCCCGGGGTGTCGCTTTCCATGCCCGCCCTTCCCGTTGCGACTTTCTCCCTTTCCGCACCCGCTTCCCGTCCCTTCACCAACCTTGCCTTTGACTCCTCTGCTTCCGCACGCTCGGAACGCCCCCTCCTTACTCCTCCCCGAATCCACTCCTGATTCCCAGACGTGCCCGGCACCGATTCCGGGATTTTCACGTCCGTTCTTTGAAACTTCAATCAGGAGAT
>RGGS01000159.1 GCA_010024525.1 Verrucomicrobiota bacterium
AAAGAGGGCGGGGTCTCATCCCCGCCCTCTTTTTTATAGGAAGCCAGCCCCATTTTCCTCCACGAGGCCGCCTCGTTGGACGTTGGCTCCGGAATGAAATCTTAAACTCCTTCTCCTTTCTAAATCGGCAACACCATTTGCGTGTCCCCCGCCAGCGCCCACGCCTCGATCCCTTTTTCCTGCAAATCCATGGCGAACTCCCGGGCAAAACCATGCAGCGTCCTGACCTGTTTGGGTTGAACCATCCTCACCATCTCCCACAACTCGTCGTAGTCGGCATGATCCGACAAGGGGAACGCGGCATCACACCCGTAACGGTAAATGGCCCCCTTTTCCAAGGCCCACCCGCTGATCATGGCCGTTTTTTTCGCCCCCAACTTCTCCAGACCTTTCGATCGAACCGCCTGGGGCGGACACAAAACCACGTGCCCCTCCGCTTTTTTTCCCGTGGTGGCATTCAGCGTTCGCCCCTCGGGCAATTCCACTCCCAGACAGCGGTAAATTCCCGCCATCGTCTGGATCGATGGGTGCAAAAGCAGGGGCCATTTCTCCCTCGCCAACGCCCGCATGATTTCCTGGCTCTTCCCCAAGGCGTACCCCAATAGCACCGGCACCCTTCCTTGGGCCAGGTTCTCCCGGCAAAATCCCAGAATCTCCCCGATAACCTTTTCCGCCAAAGGCATCCGGTACTTGGGCAATCCGAATGTTGTCTCCATCACCAAAACATCCGCCCGCACCGGTTGACACCTCTCGGCGGAAAGCCCGCTCCGCAACTTAAAGTCCCCCGTATAGAGAAGGCGGCTCTTTTTTTTGGCCCCACCAGCGCTCCTCTCCACCAAGGCCATCGCCGATCCCAAAATATGCCCCGCGGGGAGCAAAGTGAGCCGCACCCCACCTCCCAAGGACAGCGGTTTCCCAAACTCGAGTTTTCGGATCCGGGTCCCTTTGGGCACCCTCACCTTGAGTAACTCGGCCGTGCCGGGGCTGGCCAAGACCTCTCCATGTGCCGCCAAATGGTCGTAGTGGGCATGCGTCACCAACGCCCGACCCTGTGGTTTTCTTGGATCCATCCAAAAATCCACCTGCGGGAGATAGACCCCTCCCTCTTTGGCCTCCACCTGCCAATCCGCCTTCCACCCTGTTTTTTTCACCATCTTGATCCTCAACTTACACCTTTTTTCTGTGAAGAACTCCAAGAAAAGGGTTTTCAACAGCCCCGTAAGAGCCAGAGTCACCAGAAACGGCTCCCCGGAGCCAAACCAAGGAGATACCCAAAATGGCATTCAGTACTGCAAGCAAGAAGAACGGAAAAACCTACTTCCTCCACAGCCGCCAGCAGACCCTGCGGGGCGGTCAGACCGTAACCCTCTACTATTTCGCCTCGGAAGCCGGCCCGGGAGCCATGGACGCCCTTCCCGAGGGTTACCAAGTGACCGAAAACGAGCGCACCGGGCTCCCACTCCTCAAAAAAGCCAAATAAGCCGGACAGAAGAGCTTCCCCGGCTGCACGCTGACCAAGCCGTGGAAGAGTGGCTCTTTAGTTTGTTAGTCCTTTAGCCGTTAGGGATGGAGAATGTCCCTCAACTGAGGGCTCCCTCCGTGACCAAAGACGAAACGGCTAAACAGCCTCATAGCTCCGATACCATTCCACAAACTTTTTCATCCCCTCCTCAATCGTCGTCCTAGGTCGAAAGCCAACCGCCTTTTCCAGATCATCGACGTTGGCGGCCGTGGCCACCACATCGCCCGGGGGCATCGGTTTTCGGACGATCTGGGCCTTCTTTCCCGTGGCTGACTCGATCGCCGCTACAAATCGTCCCAGTTCCACCGGTTGGTTGTTCCCGATGTTGTAAATCCGGTACGGTGCCGGGCTGGTCGCGGGATCCGGCATCTTCCCGCTCCAATCCGGATTCGGTTGCGCCGGATGACGGGTAAGCCGGACCACCCCCTCCACAATGTCGTCCACATAGGTGAAATCCCTCTTCATCGTGCCGTCTCCGTATAACTCGATCTCTTTCCCTTCGAAAATATTCCGGGTGAACTTGTAGTAAGCCATATCCGGCCGGCCCCAGGGACCGTACACGGTGAAGAAACGTAGCCCCGTGCACGGAATCCCATAAAGATGGGCGTAGCAGTGGGCCATCAACTCATTGGACTTTTTGGTCGCCGCGTAGAGTGAAATCGGATGATCCACGTTGTCCCTCTCGGAAAAAGGCATCGACTGGTTCAGCCCATAAACGGAACTCGAACTGGCGAAGATCAAGTGGCCTGTCTTCTCCGCCCGACAGGCCTCCAGCACATCCAGCATTCCCTCCAGGTTGCTCTTCGCATAGGCATGCGGATGGGTCAGGCTGTACCGCACCCCCGCCTGCGCGGCCAGATGAACCACCACCTGGGGCTGGATCTCTTTCCAGATTTTTTCCACGCCTGTTCGATCCCCCAAGTCCGCCCGCAAAAAACGGAATGCCTGATGTTTTTTCAAACGCTCCAGCCGGGTTTCCTTCAGCTTGGGGTCGTAGTAGTCGTTTAAATTATCCAGCCCCACGACCTCGTCCCCCGCAACCAGCAAGCGCTCGGAAAGGTGGTAGCCGATAAAACCTGCCGCTCCCGTGACCAACACCCGCCGGCTCATGCCCTCTCCATGCGCGCCGACTCCATCTGGTCCCCATCAAACTCGAACCATCCCCGAAACCGCTCTCCCGCCAGCATCCTCGGCATCCAATGCTCGTCGTCGGCCCACATCCGATCATAAGGAATGGCCCGGATCTCCTGCCAAAAAGGTTTCGCCTCGTCCGTCTCGCGTAACTCTCCCTGCCACGATTCGGCGCGGTACACCGAACAGTGCAGGGAGTATCCGTCCCGGAATTGAAAGTGCAGTTCCCCCGCCCACTCAATCGGATGAGGCGTGATGCCGATCTCCTCCTGCGTCTCCCGCACCGCGGCCTGCTCCGCCGTCTCGCCCGGCTCGATTCGTCCTCCCGGCCCGTTGACTTTGCCCGCTCCCAATCCCCTCTTTTTTTCAATCAGCAGGATTTTTTCGTCCCGAATGACAAAGCAGAGGGTTCCCCTTTCCCGTGGGATCCACCCGCTCCAATCGACCCTGCCGGGCCCGGTTTCGCTGGGGTTGGCCAACATTTCCTTCGGACTAGCGCAGGGAACCGTCCTGCCGATCTTTTTGCAAAAGCTTGGCCCGGGCATCCTCCAACAACTTTTTCTCTCCGGGCGTCAACGCCTCCATCCCCTCCTTCGAAATCTTCTCCAAAATCGCATCCACTTTCTCCGCGGAGAAAAGAGCGGCCGGTTTTTTGGCCGTCCCACCCTTGCCTTTGCCGCTTTTTCTTTTTCCCTTGGGGAACGAGATCTTGGGCCAGGCCATTCCCCCCTTCCGTATCCAGCCCACCGCCAAAAAAGCGGAAGTCCACAACTGCACCAATCCCGACCAGTCCCGTCCCGCAAATCCCGTCAGGCTATAAACCCCCAACAAGACCCATCCGACCCATCTCGCCGGCATGCCGAAAAAGAACTGGGCCCCGGGATGCAGGGCGCAAAACGCCAGGAACACGGCAAAGCTCAGCGTGCTGGAGCCGGCCAAACCGGCTGAACCCAGCCACGGCTGCAGGCCGGAAAGCAACAGAGCCGGGGCCAGCGCCAAAACGCCATACAGAAAGGCGAAAGGCTTTCGGCCAATCGCCGACTCCACTTCCCGCCCAAACCAGAAAAACATCAGCATCTCCAAGGCAAACCAAACTCCCTCGGTCCGGATATCATGCACGAAGGGATAGGTCGCCAAGGTCCAAACATGACCCTCCCGGAGATCCGTGGCGTGAAAGGCCGCAGCCTCCACCCAGTTTGCTAGGCCCGAAGCCGCCAGCACCGCTCCCAACACCATCGTCAGGGTATGAACCCCCACCAGCAGAACAGTCAGGTCCACCCGGATGCTTCCCACCGTGAAAAGAGGGCCCTCAGCCCCCTCCCACCTCTGCCATGAATTTTCCCATGCCATCAGAGGATCATTATCCCG
>RGGS01000160.1 GCA_010024525.1 Verrucomicrobiota bacterium
GGACCAATTGACCAGCAGTTCTTCTCCCACGGAGATCCAGTCCTCCGGTTTTTGGGAGTCGGGGAGACCGAGCGCACCGAAGGCCTCCAGCCGGTTCGGTTTGACCAGGGTGGCGCCCCGCCAATCCAAAGGATTGTGGACATTGGGATCGACGGCGGAAGGGATGGAGTGGCGGTGGGCGGTTTCGAGGAGTTGGTCGACGAACGTTTGGTCAAAAAGACCCTTGCCATAATCCTCAACGATCAGGGCGTGGCAACGGGGCAGGAGACGGAGGGCTTTTTGTAGGATAACGGATCGACTTTTGGCGGTCAAAAGGCCGGGTTCTTCCCGGTCTACCCGGACCACCTGCTGTTGGCGGGCCAACACGCGGGTTTTGACGATGGTGGGATAGGAGGAAAAGCGTGCAATCCCGGTGGTGCCGATCTTTCCATGCCGCAGGAGGGAGAGAAGTTTGTTACCCGAGTCGTCTTGTCCGATGCCTCCACCCAATTCGGCGTGGATGCCAAGGGCCGCGAGGTTACGGGCCACATTGGCGGCGCCCCCCGGGTAGGTGGTTTCCTTTTCCACATGTACCACCGGAACGGGGGCCTCGGGGGAGATTCGGGAGACCCGGCCGTAGATAAATTCGTCCAGCATCAGATCTCCCACCACAAGGATGCGGAGACGGCGGAACCGGGCCAACGCGGCCCGCAACTTGGCAGGGGAGAGGTGAACGTCCCGCATCCGTGAATTATGCCGAAAAACACTTTTCGAGCAACGCTTCCGCCTCCGTCCTTGGAAGCTGAGCCTGAAGGGGTTAGGTTATACCAATGTTGTTTGACTACCATATGCACACCCCGCTCTGCGGGCATGCGACCGGCCACCCGCGGGAGTATGCGGCCGAGGCGATCCGAAAGGGGCTAGGGGAGATAGGATTCTCCGAACACAATCCCATGTCGGAAAAGTTCGATGATTGGCGGATGGAGTTGGCTGACTTTCCTAAATACCTCCAGCTCGTCCAAGAGGCCCAAGAGGAGAATCCCAAGTTCCCCATCCGACTTGGGTTGGAGTGCGATTTTATCCCCGGGAGGGAATCCTGGGTGCGGGAACTTTCCCGAAAGGCGGACTTTGATTATCTGATTGGGGCGGTTCATTACATCACCCCCGATTGGGATGTGGACAATCCACTGAAGCTGGATCGCTGGAAGCAGCAACCGGTCGAGGAAGTTTGGACCCGATACTTTAAGGCGATCGCGCAGGCGGCGCAGAGCGGCCTTTTTGACTTCTTGGCGCATCCTGACCTGGTGAAAAAATTCGGCCACATTCCGAAGGGGGATCTTTTGCCTTACTACCGGGAGGCGTTGGATGCCATCGAGGCCTCGAAGATGGCCATCGAAGTCAGCACGGCGGGGCTGCGGAAGGAAGTGGCGGAGATCTATCCCTCGGTGCAGTTCCTCAAGGAAGCATTCCGAAGAAGGATTCCGGTGTTGATCTCTTCCGATTCCCACGCACCCCAAGAGGTGGGGCATGAATTCCAAAAGGCTTTGGCCCTGGTCAAAGAATCGGGCTACCGTGAACTGACCTCTTTCCGGAAACGCAAACCGGTAAAAATCAAAATTTCTTAAAAGTCACCCCGAACAGTCGATTTGGCAGGGGTGTTGGAGGTGTTGTACGAAAAAATCTGAACCTAATAAGGGTTTTTAATTATCGGTGTGGATGTTGGGGGATTTCCGACTATGCTTAAGTTACTTTCGGCTGTGGATTTACGCCCATTCCGAATGGCCAAAAAGGCCAGAAGCTGGCTTGGTCTTGGGCCGCAAAATCGGCCGCAAACGACCAAAGGCGGTAGCCTGCATTAAAAATCTAAATTATTGATTACGTGATCTTTATGGATAATTTTACAAATCTAATATGAAACAAGGAACTGAGCATTTTCAAAAATATCGGGATCTGTTGATCAGAGGGTTAGATGTCTTGGCAAAAAATCCTGACTGGCCTGTCATTATCCAAAAACTTGAATTGGCCCGCAAAAATGGCGCCGGTATTTTTCTGGCGGGAAACGGTGGGAGTGCTGCCAACGCCAACCACCTGGCCACGGATCTAATCTATGGAGTGAACGCCGGCGGGAAGGGTGCATTCCGGGTGCATTCCCTGTCCGCCAACCCCTCGGTGTTAAGTTGTCTGGCCAACGACACAGGCTACGAAAACATCTTTGCCAGACAGTTGGAAGCCTTGGCCAAGCCGGGAGACTGGTTGCTGATTTTTTCCGGTAGTGGCAACTCGCCCAATATTCTCAAAGCGCTCGAAACGGCCCGGCGGCTCAAGGTGACGACCCTGTCCTTCCTTGGTTTTGACGGCGGCAAGGCCAAAGCGATGAGCGATCACGTCATCCACTTTCCGGTTCATGACATGCAGGCGGCGGAGGATCTCCACATGATCGCCGGCCATTTGCTCCTTAAAAGCCTGGTGTGAGCGAGCGGCTTCGAATTCTTGTCATCGGAAGCAACGCCTATTCCGGAGCCGCCTTTGTCGCTCACGCCCTGGCTCAAGGACACGAGGTAGTCGGAGTCAGTCGCTCGGATGAGCTAAACTCTGTTTTTCTTCCTTATCGGTGGCAAAATGCAAAGGCACTTGCGCGGTACTCCTTCCTCCGGATGGATCTTAATGAAAAGGCAGAAGACATCGCCCGGTTGGCCCGGGATCGGGATCTGGCTCATGTCATCAACTTTGCCGCCCAGAGCATGGTGGCGGAGAGCTGGCTTACCCCCGTGCACTGGTACCAGACCAACGTGGTGGCCAATGTCCGGCTACACGAGGACTGCATGGTGGCGGACACTCCACCCGTGCCTTTATCCACGGTGAGGACGTGGCTTCCGCCAGTCTTGTTCTTCTCGAGAAAGGCACCCCCGGGGAGGTGTACCACCTCTCCACCGACCGCTTCATCTCCATCCGCGATCTGGTGGCCATGATCGCCCAAAAAACAGGTTCTTCTTTCGAAAAACTGGCCGAGGTGGTGGAGGATCGCCCGGGAAAGGACGCCGCTTATCTTCTTGATGCGTCCAAAATCAAGCGGGAGTTCGGATGGAGTCCACGGATCGGACTTGATGAGGGCGTGGACTCGGTCATCCAGTGGGTTGACAAAAATCTTGCCGTACTCAAGACCCTGCCGGACCACTACATTCACAAGGCCTAAGATCGCTGTGAGTGTTAAAAATAGAGCATCAAAACCAGAGGGTCACCTCCATGGCTAAAATTCTCGTGACCGGAGGGTTCGGCTATGTCGGCAGCCGGCTGGTGCCCCATTTGTTGGCGCTTGGCCACGATGTCCGGGTGTTGGATCTGATGCTTTATACCGATGCCGGTTGGGAAGCGTTGCAGAAGGAGGAAAGCTGGCCGAAGTGGAAATCGAAATTCAGCCTGGTTCGGGGAGACCTTCGTCACCCCAACGTGGTCCAAGAGGCGGTGCAGGGGCGTGACACCGTCATTCATCTGGCGGCGATCTCCAACGACCCAACCGGGGATATTGACGAGGTTCTTACCCGGCAGGTGAATTTTGACGCGGTCGGCATGCTCTTGGCGCTCGCCCGGGAGTCCGGGGTAAAACGTTTCATCAACGCATCGTCTTCCAGTGTTTTCGGAGCCCGTACCGAATCGGCGATCGACGAGCGTCTTGAGCCCGAGCCGCTAACCTATTATTCGAAATATAAGGCTTTGGCCGAATGGATCGTTCTGGCGGCCGCCGGTCCAGAATTTTGTGCCGTCAACGTGCGACCGGCCACGATCTGTGGATATTCCCCTCGCCAGCGCTTCGATCTTACGGTCAATAAGCTCACCGCGGATGCACTGCGCAAGCGCATCATCACCGTGCACGGAGGCAAACAACGCCGCCCGAACGTGGGAATGACGGACATGATCAACCTTTATGGTCTTCTGGTCCAAGTGGAGCCGGCCAAGATCAACGGGCGGACTTTTAACTTCGGCTTTGAAAATCAGCAGGTGATCGAAATTGCCAAAATCATCCAAGCCGAGCTCGCCGACCT
>RGGS01000017.1 GCA_010024525.1 Verrucomicrobiota bacterium
TGCCGGAAACAATTTTCTCCACCACGGGGGCGGGCTTGCCCTTGATCTGGGCGGCCGCAACCTCCCGCTCATCCTGCAGCACCTTCTCCGGCACTTCTTCCCGGCTGACATACAGCGGGCTGGCGGCGGCAATCTGGAGGGTAATGTCCTTTACCAACTCGCGAAAAATTTCATTTTTCGCCACAAAGTCGGTCTCGCAGTTGATCTCCACCAATACGCCGACCTTGCCCCCAAGATGAATGTAGGAGGCAATCACACCTTCGCGTGTTTCCCGGCCCGCCTTTTTCCCGGCGGAAAGGTTGAACTTCTTGCGGAGAATTTTCTCCGCTTCGTCGGGGTTGCCGTTGGCCTCGGTGAGGGCCTTCTTGCAATCCATCATGCCGGCGTTGGTCCGGTCGCGGAGTTCCTTGACGATTTTCGGGTCGATGGTGACGGCAGGGCTCATAAAAAACTTCCTTTCCAGACGGGTCAGGCGGCCAGGGCGGCTTCCTTATCCTTGGTGGCCTTTCCTTTTTTCTCTTTTTTCTCCGAACCTTCGCTGGTGGCGCCATGACGACGCCCTTCCTCGATGGCCTGAGCCATGGGTTCCATCACCGCACGGATCGAGCGGATGGCATCGTCATTGCAGGGAACCGCGATGTCGGCCTGCTCCGGATCGGCATTGGTGTCAGCCAAGGCCACGACCGGAATGTTCAGGCGGCGCGCTTCCCGGACCGCAATCTCTTCCCGGGTCAAATCCACCACCACCATCGCGGCGGGGATTTTGTCCATCTCGATCACTCCCGCCAGGTTCCGGCCCAGCTTGGCTTTTTCACGCCGAAGCGTGGCAGCCTCTTTTTTGGGCAGCAAATCCATGGCGCCGGACTTTTCCTTGTCTTCGATGCTCTTCAGGCGGCCGACACTGCGACGGATCGTGGCGAGATTGGTCAGCGTGCCCCCCAGCCAGCGCCCGTTGACGTAGTGCGAGTTCGTGCGCTCGGCCAGTTCTTTCACCACTTCCTGGGCGGGCTTTTTCGTTCCTACGAACAGGATTTTGCCGCCCTTGGCCACGGCCTCCCGGAGAAAATCTGCGGCTTTGCGGACCTGCTCGGCCGTGCGGGAAAGGTCGAGGATATAGATGCCGTTGCGGGGCCCAAAAATGAACTCCTTCATTTTGGGGTTCCAACGATCGGTTCGGTGTCCGAAATGGACTCCGGCGTCCAATAAACGTTTCACTTCTGCTTCGGTTGCCAACATATGCGTTATTTCCTGTCCGTTTATGACCCCGACGGATCGGAGCTTCCCTTTCTAGGGAATATGGGTTCAGTTTCGTTGCCTGCTAGAGCAGGCGAGAATCCCTGGCTTCACCTCTTTTTTTCTATCGAAAACAATGAGTGAAGCTTTTTAAACATAGAGATTTTGTCCCTAAAGCCAAGCTCCCTTTCGCCCGTTGTTCCGGTGAGTACCAAAGCCGGGCCTAAGCCCGGCCTGCAACGTTGAAGTAGGGCCTAGGCCCGGATTCCAATATGCGGATTTTACGGATAATGGTTGACAAAGTTTCTCAAGTCATTAATAGAGTACATTATGCATCGGGCATCTTATGAATTGTGTGCCTGCTTACTGCTGCTTTTATCTGCAAAAAGCATTGGTGCAGAGAATCTTGCGAATAAATCTTCTTCCACAAAAACGGCGGTTCAGCCTCGCGAGGCCACTACATCTAGTTTTCCGGTCAAAAGAAATATCGTAACCACATACTTCTGGATTGGTCAGGGGGGGACCAGCATCAGTTCCACGCAAAACATAAAAAGTGCCTGGGATGAATTTTGGAAAAAGAATTTTGGCGGGATCGACTGTCCGGACGACCGAAAGGACGCCAAAAAGTTCCGCGAAGCGAGTTTGCCCAAAAAGTTCGCGCCTACCCTGAACCCTTTCTACGTCGCCCTTCCCTTCAACGACATCGCCTTCCCCGAGAAGTCTCGCAAATATGTCCCGTGGTGGAGCGAGGCAGACTTTAAGAAGGATCACATGGAATCCCAATGCAAAGGACGCTGGGTTATGATCAAGTTCCAGAACAAGGTCTGCTACGCCCAATGGGAGGATGTCGGTCCCCTGCGCTACGACCATGCCGAATATGTTTTCGGCGATGAAAGGCCTACCCGTTATTCCCGAGCCGGTCTCGACGTCTCCCCGGCGGTGCGCGACTACCTGGGGTTGAGCGGACTAGATAAGACCGACTGGAAGTTTGTGGAGGACGACCAAGTTCCCTTTGGCCCCTGGATCGAGTACGGCGAACAGGCCATCCTTTACAGCGCCATCAAGGGCCAAACCGCCAAGAAGCTGAATCGCGAGCTGTAAAATTCCGCCAAACTTAACGCGCAGCCCAAACCGCCAAGGCGGAAATATCCGAGGGATTGACTCCTGAAATCCGGGCGGCTTGTCCGAAAGTCCTTGGCCGAATCTCCATCAACTTTTGCCGGGCCTCCTTTTTCAGCCCCACCACACTCTGGTAATTGAAATTTTCCGGTATTTCCCGTCCTTCCATTTCCTTGAGCGTTCCGATTCGTTCCAGATCCCGGGCGATGTAGCCGGAGTATTTGACGTCCGCTTCCACCGCCTCGGCAATTTCCCCCGGTAACCGCTGAAACTCCTCCGGCAATTCGTTCCACGTCACGTTGGGCCTGCGTAGCCAATCCTCCAATGTCTTGCCCTCGCGCCTTACCTTGCCGAGCTTGGCGCGGCATTCGTCAATTTGGTTCCGCTTTTCCCGTGTGCGCCGTACCCGCTCAGCCGAGGCCAAACCAAGCTCCGCTCCCCTTTCGGTTAGTCGAAGATCGGCGTTGTCCTGTCTCAAGAGCAACCGATATTCAGCCCTGGAGGTGAACATCCGATACGGCTCGCGCGTGCCCTTGGTCACCAGATCGTCAACCATCACCCCGATATACGATTCATGCCTACCCGGCTTCCACGGCTCGGCCCCACGCGAGGAAAGAGCGGCATTGATTCCAGCAAGGATCCCCTGCCCCGCGGCCTCCTCATACCCCGAGGTCCCGTTCAGCTGACCGGCAAAATAAAGCCCCCTCACCAGCTTGGTTTCCAAACTTGGCCAGAGCTGCGTCGGCGGGCAAAAATCATATTCCACCGCGTACCCTGGACGTAAGAATTCAGCAGCGCCAAGCCCAGGAATCGAACGAATCATCTCAATTTGCACGTCAAAAGGAAGACTCGTGGAGCAGCCGTTTACATAATACTCATTCGTATGCCTTCCCTCAGGCTCCAAAAATATTTGGTGCCTTTCCTTGTCGGGAAACTTGACTATTTTATCCTCGATTGATGGGCAGTATCTTGGCCCAACACCTTGAATAGCACCGCAATACAATGGTGATCTGTCAAGATTTTTCTTTATAATTTGGGCTGTGTTTTCGGTGGTATAGGTAATCCAGCAAGGCATTTGTTCCACGTGGAACAGCCCGTCTTTCCAGTGGTTCAAGGTGAATATTTTGTCCACTGCCCGCTCAATTGTATCGACCATGAAGCTGAAATTTGGCGCCGGATTGTCCCCGTGCTGAGGGTCTAGTTTGTCAAAATCGATGCTTCTCTTGTTGAGGCGGGGCGGGGTACCTGTTTTGAGTCTCTCCACCTGAAAGCCGAGCTTTTTGAGCTCATCGGAAAAAGTGCTAGATCCGTCACCCATTCGACCACCGGCCACATTCCGATCCCCAACATGCATCAGTCCTCTCAAGAAGGTTCCAGTTGTGATAACGGCCTTCTTGGTATTATACCTGATGCCTAGATTGGTGATGATGCCGCGCATCTCGCCACCTTCAACAACGAGTTGGCTTACCTGTCCCTGCTTCAGATCGAGTCGGGGTTGGCTTTCCAGGGCATACTTCATCCGGAATTGGTAGGCTTTCTTGTCACATTGCGCCCGCGGACCCCTAACACTTGGACCCTTGCTCGCGTTCAACATGCGCATCTGGATAGCGGTGGCATCGGTGTTGATTCCCATTTCCCCGCCCAAGGCATCAATTTCACGGACCATGTGTCCCTTTGCCAAACCGCCAATTGCCGGGTTGCAACTCATCTGACCAACGCTGTCTAGATTCATGGTGAGCAGCATGGTCTCACAACCCATCCTTGCAGAGGCCAGCGCCGCCTCAATTCCTGCATGGCCGGCTCCCACAACAATAACGTCGTAGTTTTTCGGAAAGGCAAAACAGCCGTGGCCGCTCATGAGATATTTATATTACGGGCGAGGGGAGTCGGTCGGTAAAAATGGTTTTAGAAGCCGGGAGTCTCCCGGGATGTTTCGGCCGAGCTGCAGGAGTGCCGATCGGCAAAACTAGTGCAATCCCTATATTTTTATCTCCTTCTGCTCCAATTATTTGCTTGACTTTGGCCTCATCCCATCCATTGATATAGCAATTGCTTAAGCCTTTTGATTCCGCGGCAATGGCCAAGGTGGTGGCCATGATCATGGCGTCTTTAATTGCGTATTCTCGTTCACGATCTCCCAGTCCCTTTTGGAATCCTGGGGCATTTTCCCGGATCCAGTCGGCAAACTTTTGCGGCCAAGCACCGGAGGCAACGCCGGTTTTAAGAATCTCATCCATATTTTTTTCCCAACCCCGGATAGAAACCGCGAAAACAAAGGTCACAGGCGCCTCGAGAATCTGTTTTTGCCCCCAAGCCGCTGCGGCTAGAGCCTCTTTCTGCTCCTGCGAGCGGATCATCACCACTCGGGTGGGTTGGAAATTCCAGGAAGAGGGAGCGTCCTGCATAAGAGAGAGCAGTTCCTGGAGCACCGGCTCAGGGACAGGGTCGCTCTTGAAGGTTTTAATGCTTCGCCGGGCGCGAATGGCCTCGGCGGCCGACAGATCGGATTTGCTCATCGCGAAATCATATCGGAAAAAGACACCCGTGAAAAGCCGGTCCTCCCATTGACGGAAAGATCATGGGGAGCAAGATGATCATCATCGGATGCCAAAGCATGTGATACGGCTTTTGAAAAACCAGGATCTGCCAGATCTTGTGAAATTGGCCCGTGCTTATTGGAGTTTTGAAAAAATTACGGGATTCCGTCCGAGTCGTTACCAACGGATTGCCACAAGAATTTTGAAAAATGCATCCTTGGGCAGAATCTGGATAGCCCTCGAAGGGGATCGGTTAATCGGATATCTGATCGTGGTTTTTCTCATGAGTCTCGAGTACGGGGGAATGGCCGCAGAAATCGACGAGCTATACGTGGATGGATCGGAGCGGGGCAGGGGAGTGGGAAAGGCCCTTCTCCGGGCGGCCGGGAGAGAGTTGTTACAGAAGGGGGTAGTGCAAGTCAGCCTCCGGGTCGGAAAATCAAATTCTAAAGGAATTCGTTTTTATAAAAACCTGGGGTTCCAGCAGCGAAACAAATGCTTGGTGATGGACCGCAAGACCAGAGCGGGATGGTAAGACTCCAGCTAGTTCATCCATGCAACTTTAACAATCCCTCAATCGTGCCGACCTCGGCGTGCTCGGATTGAATCGTCCAAAGTTTCGCATAAAGACCGCCAGAACGGAGAAGGGAATCATGATTCCCCATCTCCAAGATCCGCCCGGACTCCACCACCGCTATGGCATCCGCCTTCCGGACCGTCGAAAGCCGGTGGGCAACGATCAGACTGGTTCGGGCGACGAGGAGATGCTCCAAAGCCAGTTGGATATGCTTCTCCGTGGCGGTGTCCACACTCGCCGTGGCTTCATCCAGAATGAGAACGGGGGGGTCCTTGAGCAGCGCCCGGGCAATCGAGAGCCGTTGCCGCTCCCCGGCGCTGAGCCGAACTCCGCGCTCGCCCACCTTGGAGTTCCACCCGTCCGGGAGGGACCTCACAAAATCCCAAGCACAGGCGGCCTTCAAAACCCTTTCAATATCGGCCTCCGTTGCCCCCGGGCACCCCAGCTCGAGATTCTCCCTGACCGAGGCTTGAAAAAGAAACGGCTCCTGAGTGACCACTCCAACCTCCCTCCGCAGTTCAACCAGGGGGATTCGTTGGATCGGGACTCCATCCAGACTCACTTCCCCGGACGTGGGGTCGTGAAACCGCGCGACCAAAGAGGCGAGGGTGGTCTTGCCAGCTCCGGTGGGACCGACCAGCGCGAGACTTGTTCCCCTGGGAACGGTCAGGTCAATCCCGTGCAAAACCTCACGTCCGGTCCGGTAGGAGAAGTGAACGTTCTGAAAACGCACCTCGCGGGCGGCCCCTCGTCGTGCCGGTAAATGGAGCAGGGGATGGGTTGGGATGTGGCCGGGTTCAGGCTCAGCATCCAAAATGGCGAAGACTCGTTCACCGGCAGCCCGGCCGGCTTGGATCAGTTGATTGAGGCTGTGAAGTCGAGTGACCGGCTCATAAAACATCCCCACGTAAAGAAGAAAGGCCACAAGTTCACCAACCGCCATCCGACCCTCCAGAACTGCCCGACCACCGAACCAGAGGACAAGACAAGTGCCGCCAGCGGCCAACAAGGCCATGGAGGGATTGTAGATGGCCCAGGCCCGCATGATCGTTAAGGAGGCGGCTCGAACATTCTGGGCCGCCCCCTCAAAACGATCTGACCCCTCTTTTAGCCAGTCGTAAGTCTTGATTTGGCGAATGCCCTGCAGGTGATCCATGAGGAGAGAGTTAAGTGCGGAGGAGGCTTTTCTTTGGACCCGGTAACGCGGATGGGCGGTGATGGTGTAATAGAGGGCGCCGGCGGCCAAAAAGGGGATCGGAGCTAACGACCACCCCGCCAGGTGAGAATCGAGGCGAAAAAGAATAAAGCCGACCCCGATCAGCTGAATCAGTGCCACCAGGCCCTGTTCGATGCCATCAATGAGCATGCGCTCCATGTTCATCACATCTTCACTGACCCGGGTGAGGAGATCCCCGCTCGAACGGTTGTCGTACCACGACACTGGAAGCTTTTGAAAAGCCAGGTAAAGGTCTCGGCGAAGGTCGAGGATTACCTTTTGCTCAAAGATATTGTTCAGCATGATCCGCAGGGCATTCAGGCCGTCTCGGCCAAGAAAGACGGCAACCAAAACCGCAATCAACCATCCCAGCCGGTCGGACTGCCCCTTGGCGATGACATCGTCGATAAGGTAGCCGGTCAGACGCGGATAAATCAGGCCGAGGACCGTGGAGAGGAGTGCCGCGGTGAGGGTGCCCAAGGCAAAACCGGGATATTTGCGAAGATATCCAGCGATGCGAAGGGCAATGGGCATGGAACCGAAGCTTAAAGCGAAAAGATCCCGTAACAAAGGCCCGACTGGGTGCGTCGCTAGGCGGCCGTGGCCAAGCCGAGGGTTTTCAGGAGGGCACGATCATCGGATTCTTCGGGGTTGGGGGCGGTGAGGAGTTTGTCCCCAAAAAAGATCGAGTTGGCTCCGGCAAAGAAACAAAGAGCCTGGCCTTCACGGCTCAGGGCGGTTCGCCCGGCACTGAGGCGGACGCGGGCCCGGGGGAGGGCAATCCGAGTGGTGGCGATCAGCCGGACCAATTCAAAAACCTCCACCATCTTTTGACCGGCAAGGGGCGTGCCTTCTTGGGGCATCAGACAGTTGATCGGCACGCTTTCGGGCGCAGGGTCAAAACCGCAAAGGACTTCGAGCATTTTCAATCGGTCATCTTCCGATTCCCCCATGCCGAGAATTCCGCCACAACAGACAGACATTCCGGCCTTTTGCACGGAGCGGATGGTGCGCAACCGGTCCTCAAACGAGTGGGTGGTAACGATGTTGGGATAGTGTTCAGGAGAGGTGTCGAGGTTGTGGTTATAGGCGGTGACGCCGGCATCCTTCAGCTGTCGGGCGGCCCCATCCGTGAGTTGTCCGAGGGTAACGCAGACCTCCATCCCGAGTTCTTTCACATCACGAACGATATTCAGGACAGACTCAAACTTGGCTTCTCCCTCCTTTACCCCCTTCCAGGCGGCCCCCATGCAAAAACGGCCCGCCCCGGCATCCTTGGCTTGGCGGGCTTCCGCAAGCACGGCTTCGCGATCCATCAACCTTTCGGCTTTGACGCCGGTGTTGTAGCGGGAACTCTGGGCACAGTAGCCACAGTCCTCGCTGCAGCCACCCGTCTTAATGCTTAAAAGGCGGCACAGCTGGACCCCCTCCTTCTCTCCCCAGTTTTCGCGGTGAACTTGGCGAGACTGTTCGAGGAGGGAAATGAGAGGCTGGCGATAGATGGAGGAGAGTTCGGCAAAGGTTTTGGGAATTATGCCGCTGCGAGCCACCATGGAAAAATGCTGGAGAAGAACAGGAGCGAGGTCAAAAACCGTTTGCGACCGGGTCCAATCAGGGGGAGAATTAACCCATGAATAAATCCTTCCTGATCGTGTCCTCAGTGGCCTTGATGGCGGTCCTGTGTCCTTCCACATCCCGCGCTGATTTTTTTGGTGGAATTGAAAAGCGGCTCATTCAGGCCAAGGGGGGGAAAGCCGAGCCATTCAAGTCCACGGAGAAGCCCAAGTTTACCGCCATTTATTATTCAGCCCACTGGTGTCCTCCCTGCCGGGCTTTCACCCCAAAGCTGGTGGAGTGGTACAACAAATTCCAGCCAGAACACAAAGACTTCCAGCTGATCTTTGCCAGTTCAGACAAGGATGCGAAGGCGATGCTGGAATACATGACCGAAATGAAAATGCCGTGGCCGGCGGTAAAATTTGGCGAAAAAAAGGAGAGCGGCTTGGAAAAATATGCTTCGGACGGCATCCCCTACCTCGTTCTTCTCGATGCTCAGGGCAAGGATTTGACCGGCAGGCCGGGAAACGAATGGCAACCCCCGACCGAAGTGCTGAAAAAGATTGAAGAAATTGTAGGTGGGAAAAAGTAGTGTCTCGGATCCTGTGGTTTTTTCTGCTGGCAGGCCTGGCGACCCCAAGCTGGTCTGAAAGCTACGCTGACTACGTGGCCCGTCACAAAAAGAACCAGAAGCTTGTGAACCCCCTGAACGTGCCCGTCGCCAATGTCCTGAACGATCAGTGGGATGCGAATCCGGAATATGCCAACCCCAACCAACGAGTGGCCACTCCAGGCCCGAAAGTGTTTTACATCAAATCATCCCGCGATGATCACGGCCGGGTGACACGCGTTCCGGCCAAGTAGTCCGCAATCGTCCGGAAAGTTCCCATCTTTCCCAGCCAGGAAACCAGTTTGCGCATTCTCTCCACCCTTTGGGTTTTGGATCGCCTCCGAAGCCACTGAGGCAATTCGGGCTCCGCGAGATCACTGAGTTCCCATGGGTGAAAATAAAGCGAGAGGAGACCATCCGTAGCCAAGACTATCCGGCAGGCTGCTTGGTAAAGGGGGAAGGGAAGCAGGTGGAAGCTGGCCCAAAAAAGGGGGAAGCGGATCAGGGGTAAAACCGACGCCGGGACTTCCCATAAGTTTCCGTTTCGGTGGGGAAGCCTTTTTTGACCCCATCGACAATACCGTCCGGGCACAAAAGCGGGATTTGAGGACGCGTCGTAGACGTAGCCAGCCTCGTGGATTTGAGCCATCGGGAGCTCCCGTAGTCTGGGAGAACGAAACCCCTGGATGGGGTACCCGGCAAGAGAGCCGAGCTTATCCCGGCTTTCTTTCAGCTGAAGATCGGCCCCTTTTTCATGGGTCCATCCATGAGAGGCGATCTCGCAACCGGAAAAGCGAGTCTTGTCTAAAAGAGCGGGGAAGTTCTCGGCCAACCTCGCGGTCACGAATGTCGTGGCCGGAGCATTCCATTGTTCTGCAATCCCCAGCCATTCCTCCCACATTACTCCGCCGCGAGACAATCCTCCGTCGTTTTTTCTGGGGGCTCCGAAGTCTTCAGGGGCGTCATACTCCTCGATGTCCCAAGTCAGCAGGATCGACCGCATCAGGAGAGTTTATAGCCTCCCGTCCATGACCACCAGCGAACGAGGCAAAAATCCATCAGGCACCGTAGGCTGTCTTTCAAAAGTTTCACCTGGGATGTTTTGTAGGTATGACCCCCGGAAACTTTGGCCGGAATCTGATCCACCTTCAGGTTCAGTTTTTTGGCCAAATAAAGAAGTTCGGCGTCAAAGGCAAAATCATCGAGTTTTTGCTTGGAAAAGATCTGCCGCGCGGCGGCCCGAGTAAATCCCTTAAGCCCCGCCTGCGTGTCGGGATATTCAAATCCGAAAATAAGACACGCTAGCCGGTTAAAGGCCCAGCCAAGGAAAGCCCGGCGGGCCGGGAGTCCTCCCTGCGGTTGGGGAGCCATGGACCTGGAGCCAATAACCACGTCAGCCGTTTTTAGGGCGGCGATCATCGGCTTAAGATGATCAAACGAGTAGGCCAAGTCCCCATCCATGAAAATCATGAACTCATGATTGGCGCGGGCAAAAGCCAAACGAACCACACGCCCCTTCCCGCCGTTTTCAGGAAATACCATCACCCCCGCCCGCTCAACACCTTTTAGCCCATGGCGTATAGCCGCCGCGGTCCCATCGGTAGACCCGTCATCCACCACCATAAAAAAAGCTCTAGGAAACTTGCGGCATGCTTTTTTTAGCTCATGGCAAATGAGCTTCGCCTTGGCTGCCTCATTGTGCAGGGGCAAAACAACAAAGGTGTGTGGCCTGACGGTGCCCATCCAAAATTTAAGCAGTATCCAATTTATCCAAACAAGCTTAATAGACCGAAAGCTGGGCGCTTTGGCCCCTTTATGTCCTACTTAAGACGGAAAAAGCGCGGCAAGAGATTTCGCAGTTTGCGGGTGGGGTACCGAGCCGTCCATCGCGCAAGCTCCCACGCCGAAGTGTTTGCCGTGTTTACACCCCGGTGCATGGTGCTGGCGGTCTCAAAGCCTGCTTCAAGCACCAAATCACGGACTGCGGAATTATAGTCCCCAAAGGGGTAGGCAAAATGCGTGATGCGCAGCCCAAAACGGTCTTCCAGCTTCTTTTTGCTGCTCACGATTTCCTCTTTGGCTTGTTGAAGGGGAATTTGCGAAAGCCTGGGATGCGTGCACGTGTGTGCCCCGATCCAGTTTCCCTCCGCCAGCCAGTCTCGAACCTGGGACTCATCCATCAGGGGGCGGGCTTCGCCACCCTCGGCCGCCTCCCAGTCACTCGATTTTCCCAAACGATCCGCGACCAAAAAGTTGATGGCCCGACACCCTTGATCTTTCATCAGGGGCATGGCGGATTTCCAGTTGCTGACGAACCCATCATCAAAGGTGATGGAAATTTTCCGATCCGTGCGGGAACTCCCCGGCAATCCGGGCGCCACAAAATGAAACCCGGCATTCTTTAGTTCGATAATCTGTTGGACGAAAAGGTCGGCAGTGAGATAAAGGCCCTTGATCCTCGCTCCTCGGGGCGCCTTCTCGATCTTGTGATAACAAAGGGAGGGTAGTCCCTGGCCAAAGTGAGCCGCGAAGGGGCCTAGCTCCGTGTAATAATCGGGTAGCGTGGTCATGGACACCGTACTAACGGGACGGGTTGGATGGCCAAGCGCCAAGAACCGCCTCGGCCACCTGACTCGGATGGATTTCAGCCAGGCACTTGGATCGACTCCCGTCACAATCGGATCGACCAGAGCTTTGACAGGGGCAGGGGCGAACCATAACCCGGTGTCGTTCCCCACGAGGGGCCCAACCGGGGCGGCCAACCGATTCGCGGAAAAGGGACACGGTGGGCTTTCCCATGGCCACCGCCAAATGCAGTACGCCCGAGTCAAGGCCCAGATGAAGATCCGCAAATTGCAGGAGAGCCGCCAATCGAGATACGGACAGCCGATCTGGGAGGATTTTCAGACGTGCATCGTTGACCAGGGCATGCAGGTCGCCCAACCGGGCCGACTCGCGTTCTGTGCCCGCGCCCGTCGCCACCACCTGAATCTCCGGGAAAACATTCCAAATCTGGCGCAAGGCCGAAGCCCAGTCGTCCAAAGGCCACTCGTTCAGGGGCGAACTCGCGGCATTGACGGAAAGATGAAGGGCAGGGGATTTGGCGAGATCCCGGGCCCATGTTTGATCCTTGGCGGGAATGGTCCACGCCCAACCGGGATCCCGTCCTGTCCACCCAAGCTGACGGAGAACGGATAGCCGTTGTTCAAATACGGGAAGGGCGCGATCGCGCGGGCCAAGAGTTTGCGTGAGGCCCCATCGAGCCAAACAGGCGTTCCGGCCGGTCAGGTGCGCGATTCTT
>RGGS01000161.1 GCA_010024525.1 Verrucomicrobiota bacterium
AAGCCTCGGTCATCAAGTTTGTGAACCAAATCATCCGGGAAGCCCTGCAGGAGCGGGCGACGGATATCCATATCGAACCCCTGGAGGATGACTTGCAGGTCCGTTATCGCATCGACGGGGTGTTGCGGAACATTCCGGTCCCTCCCCAGATCAAGCTTTTCCAAGCCTCCCTCATCTCCCGCATCAAGATCATGGCCCATCTCGATATCGCCGAACGACGGTTGCCCCAAGACGGCCGGATCAACCTGGAGTTTGAGGGTCGGCCCATTGACGTCCGGGTGGCGACGATTCCCTCGGTCACGGGCGAGTCGGTCAGTCTGCGACTTCTCGGACAGCAGCGTTATGATTTTGCCCAGCTGGGATTGAGTGCGGTGAACGAGCAAAAGGTGCGGGGCCTGCTGGCCTTGCCCAACGGGATTGTGCTGATCACGGGACCGACGGGATCCGGAAAATCGACCACGCTCTACACGTTTTTGGCCTCGCTCAACACCAAGGACCGCCGGATCGTGACCATCGAGGATCCGGTGGAAAACAAACTGCCCGGAGTGGTCCAAATCGCGGTCAAGCCGGAGATTAACCTGACGTTTGCCACGGGATTACGGAGCATTCTTCGCGGTGATCCCAACGTGGTCATGGTGGGAGAGATGCGGGATAGTGAAACGATCAAGATCGCCATCCAGGCCGCCCTGACGGGGCACCTGGTTTTTTCCACCCTGCACACCAACGATGCCATCGGGGGCATCACCCGGTTGGTCGACATGGGGGTGGAACCTTTTCTGGTGGGAACTTCCGTGCGGGCCTTTCTGGCCCAACGACTGGTTCGGGTGCTCTGTCCGTGGTGCTGCGAACCGGGCAAGTATTCCGATGAGTATTGCCACAAGGTGGGAATCCCACTGGAAAAGGCGGCCACGGCTCATCGGGCCGTGGGATGCGATCGCTGCCGTCAGACCGGGTATCAGGGCCGGCGGGCAATTTATGAAATCTGCCTCGTTTCTCCACAGATCCAGGAGCTGATCACACGGCGTGAGTCCAATTCCGTCATCCGGGAGATGGCCCGATCCCAGGGAATGACCAGCCTGCGCGAGGACGGCTGGGACAAAGTGGCCGAGGGGACCACAACGATTGAGGAGGTCGTGCGGGTGACGGCCGTTGAGGCCTCGAGCACGGGACATTAGGATGCCGCAGTTTAGCTACGAGGCTTTGGCTACCGGCGGTGGCCGAACCAAGGGAATGTTGGAAGCCAAAAGCCGGCAGGAGGCCTTGGCTCATCTCAGCCGCCTGAAGCTACAACCTTTGCGACTCCACCAGGAGGGAGCGGAGGCGGGCGCGAAGGCCGTGCCCGAGGGTGCAACCCTGACCGTGGCCCAGTCCATGACGGAAAATCAGATCATTTCGTTCACCGAGGAACTGGGAGATCTCCTCGACGCCGGGCTGCAGCTCGAGGGCGCCCTGAAAATGATGGAGCAGAGATCGGAGGCATCCGCCTTGAAAACGGTGGCCCACAGCCTGCGCACGCAGGTTCGCGAGGGAACGAGTCTTTCCCGGGCCCTCAAGAACGCTTCGGCGAGTTTTTCCGACCTCTACTGCAATCTGGTGGCGGCGGGGGAGGTCAGCGGAGCCTTGAAGGACATCCTGCAACGGCAGGTGCTTTATTTGAAAAAACTGAACGACTTGAAGGCCCGGGTGATTCAGGCGCTTATTTATCCGATGTTTGTCACGGGAGCCGGGATTTTGTTGATGGTGCTCTTCGTGGTGGTGCTGGTTCCCCAGTTGGAAACGTTGTTCAGCAAATCGCCCCAAACCATGCCGATCGTGACCAAGTTGCTTTTATGGACGAGCAACTTTCTGGTGCATTGGGGATGGATGGTGCTGGTCATGCTGGCCATGGCAGCCCTCGCGTTCTGGCAGATGATCCAGAAGCCGGCCGGCCGGGTATGGTGGGATCAGGCCAGGAGCAAAATTCCCATCGCCGGCCCCGTGTTGGAGGCCTCTTTCTACGCCCAGTTCAGCCAGACCCTGGCCAACCTTCTGGCCAACGGGGTGACCCTGATGCAGGCGATGAAGCTGGTCTCACAATCGACGCCCAACACCTACTACCGGGGGAAGTTGGAGCAGGCCTCGGAACAGGTCTCTGAGGGGTATTCGCTCAGCCGGGCCCTCCGGCAGGTGGGCGGATTTTCGGACATGTTTCTCGATTTGGTGGCGGTGGGAGAACAGACCGGGGAGCTGGCCAAGTCCCTGGACAAGGCGGGAGCCCGATTCGAAAAGGACATGGACCGGAAAATCCAACGGATTACCGCCCTGATTCAGCCGGTGATCATTGTGATTATTGCCCTGGTGGTGGGGGCGGTGGTTTACTCGATCATCACCAGCATCTTCGACGCCATGTCCGGAATGCGGAAAAGTCTCTAATAAGTTGTTCTTGTTCCTTCGTGGGTTGTTGACGGGGGGCGTGAGCAAGGTGCGCTCCCGATCCGCCAAATGGCCGTCCCCTTGCCAAATTGGTGGACGTGAAGAAATGGACGCATCGTCTGGCCCGCATGGGCTGGCTCTTTTTCCTGCTTTGGGCGGGTTCGATCGGTACGGCCGAGGCTCCTCCCGGCAGGGGAATTCCCCCCGCGGTTTGGGATGCACGCCGCCCGCAGGATTCGCAACCGGTCTGGTTTGGGCCGGTCTCGGGCGGCAGGAGCCGGGTAAATCGATCACCCTTTGCGGAAATTTATATGAGCATGCGGCGGACCTGCACCAACGCACGCTCCTGTTGGATCGCGGAACCATCGGCGGCCCGGGGCAGTTCATTGTGGAATCCACCGGAACGGATCCTGTTTTGGAGAGGGCGGAGCTGAACTGGGTGGAGCCGCTGATTTTGGCGGCCGGCTGGGCCGCTTCCTCGGGGTATTACCTCAGTCCCTCGGGAAAAATATTTCCGGCCGAGGAACTCCAGGATGGCGGGCGACGGGCCCCCTCCGACGAGGAGAAAGGGACCGTGATGGATGCGGTGTTGGATGCCGGCCCCGTGAAAATTGAGCCGCAGATTCCTGTCCGGTTTGTGGCTCCGATTGCCGGGCAGCCCGTCTACGGGCGCTTTGAGGCGGAGGCGGCCGGGTTACCCCCGGGAGAGGAACCATGGCTCTGGGTGAACGGCCGGGCGTTGCCAGGTGTTGCGGTCGAGTCGCCCGGGTTGGACGATGCCGGCTACCGAGCGGAACCGGACGGAAAAACGATCCAGTATGGTGGTTGGAGAAAGGTTTGGGCCTTTGTCCCGGCGGGCGTTCTGAAGGGCGGGGAAAACCAGTTGGATGTGCAGCTGGCCAACGGGTCCGCGGGAGCGACGCTGAGGAATCTTCGCCTGCAGGTGGTTTTTGGGGAGGGGAAGGCGGCGGCTCAAGCGCCGGCTCCGGCCCCGGCTCCCGCCCCCAAGAAGTTCACGGCCCCGTCCTTGGCATTGCCCCGTTTGAGGACGGGATTGTCTTCCGGAACCCCTGTCGTAAGCTTGAGACCAGAATGAAAAAACGTTCCTCGATTTGTTGGGCAGGTTCGGCCGGTTTCACCCTGATCGAAATCATGCTGGTGGTGGGCATCATCACGGTGTTGATGGGTTCGGCCATCTTCATGCTCACAGGGAATCTTGAGTTTGCGAAAGAGCAGAGAGCCCGCGGGGATCTGCAGGCGATCACCACCCAGGTTCGCATGTTTGAGATGAAAAGCGGGGGCGTGCAGTTGACGGAAGCCCAGGGGTTGAACGCGCTGGTCGGAAAAGGAAAAGGATTTGAGCAGTTACCCAAGGATCCTTGGGGGCAGGAGTACCGCTACAAGGTGGATTCCTCCTCGGCCAAGGGATTCAAGGTTTATTCGACGGGCCCCGACCGGAAGGATGATCGTGGTGGGGGTGACGATATCAGCTCGAACTAGCGGGTTCGGAGAGGCGGGCCGGATGAAGCGGCGGCCGGGGGCGGGGGCGCAGTTCGCATTCACCCTTTTGGAGGTCATG
>RGGS01000162.1 GCA_010024525.1 Verrucomicrobiota bacterium
CTTTTCAAGCGCTCTCCAACAGGCCAAGGAACTTGGTTATGCCGAGGCGGATGACCGCCTGGACGTGGATGGGATCGATGCTGCCCACAAGGCTGCCATTCTCTGCCTGCTTGCCTATGGATTCCTTCCCGTCTTTCGGGAAATTCCGGTGGAGGGAATCCGGCACGTGAACGCGCAGGATGTCTCCTTCGCCCGTCAACTCGGCTATGTCATCAAGCTTTTGGCCATGGTTCGCCCTGTGGGAAATGACCAGGTGGAGGTTCGGGTGGCGCCCACCTTGCTTCCCGCCCGCCACCCCATGGCTTCGGTGCATGGAGTTTTTAATGCCGTGGGCCTGATCGGAAACCTTGCCGGACCCGTGCAGTTCACGGGTCGCGGGGCCGGTCCGGACGCCACTTCCAGCGCTCTGCTGGCCGATCTGGCTGAAGCGGCCCGAAATCTCCACCCGAAGGCCCCGGGACCAGCCCTGCCCAAACCCGACGGAAAGATGAAGCTCATTGTCCCAGGGGAGTCCGTCGGAAGGTTTTACGTCCGGCTGGAAGTCGAGGATCGCCCCGGGGTTTTGGCCCAGGTAGCCGGCATCTTTGGCGCGGAAAAAATCGGGATTTCCTCCGTGCTCCAACCCGAAGGCCATGGAGCGGGCTCGGTGCCACTCGTGTTTCTCCTGGAGCAGGCTTCCGAGGCCTCCTTGCAAAAAGCCATGGCCGCCATTGCCAAACTTTCCAACTCCCGCTCGCCCGCCCGCATTTTACGGGTCGAGGATCTCCCATGAGTTGGGGCGGTATCATTCACGCGTATCGCGATCGGCTTCCCCTTCCCGCAGCCGTCCAGCCCGTCACTCTTTTCGAGGGCAACACCCCCCTCTTGCCCGCACCGCGCCTCGCTGCGGCGCTGAAGGGTGATTTGGATCTTCGCCTCAAATATGAAGGCCTCAACCCCACCGCCTCCTTCAAGGACCGTGGCATGACCATGGCCATCACCCATGCGGTGGCCAAGGGCGCCAAGGTTGTGATCTGCGCCAGCACCGGCAACACCTCCGCCTCCGCTGCGGCCTATGCCGCCCGTGCCGGAATCTCATCCGCCGTCATCATTCCGTCCGGAAAAATCGCACTGGGGAAACTAACCCAAGCCCTGATCCATGGCGCGAAGCTCCTCCCCATTCTGGGCAACTTTGATGACGCACTAAATCTTGTCCGCCAAATGTCCAACCTGCCGGGAGTCGAGGTCGTCAACTCCATCAATCCCGTCCGGATCGAAGGGCAGAAGACGGCCTCATTCGAAATTCTCGAGGCGCTCGAGAAGACTCCCGATTTCCATTTTCTGCCTGTGGGTAATGCCGGAAACATCACCGCATATTGGAAAGGTTTTTGCGAGGCCATTCCCAAGGGACCGAGACCCCGGATGTTTGGCTGGCAGGCGGCTGGGGCCGCCCCCTTGGTCGACGGTCACATCATCAAGGATCCTCAGACCGTGGCCACCGCCATCCGTATCGGCAATCCGGCCAGCGGGCCCGGCGCTCTCGCCGCCGCCAAGGAATCCAACGGGAGAATCGACAAGGTGACCGACAAAGAGATTCTGGAGGCGTACCAGCTTCTTGCCAAAACCGAGGGAATTTTTGTGGAACCGGCCTGCGCCGCTCCGGTAGCTGGACTAAAGAAGGCCATAGCTGCCGGGTGGATCCCGAAGGGGAGCCTCGTCACCATGACCCTGACCGGACACGGACTGAAAGATCCGGACACCGCGCTCAGCGTGGCCGCCAAACCCTCCGAACCGATTACCCCGACCGTGGATGCCGCCCGCAAAGCCCTCGGTCTTTAACTTCAGTGGAATCTTAACCTCCCAATCCCTGCACTTGCCTGCTCCTTTCCACGACCTAAGCTAAATTCATGATCTTTCCTCTTCCCCTTGCCCTAGGCTTGCCTCAAGGCTCCGAATGGTTCTGGATTGTTCTCGTCATCATTCTTCTTTTTGGCGCCAAGAAACTCCCGGAACTCGCACGGTCCATCGGTCGCAGCCTCGGTGAGTTTTCCCGCGCCAAGCAGGATTTCGAAAAAGAGATGAAGAACGCGGTGGAGGATGCCGACCGCAAGGATTCAGGAAAAAATTCGACTAAAACATCCTGACCTCGGTAGCGTGGCGTCCACCACGTCCCTTGATCATCAGAATCAGACACACGATCCCGAGTCCCAGAATACCGTAGACCGTCCCCCACCAACCCGGACCTAATTGAAGCTGGGCCAATAAGCGGTCGGTATAGGCTTCTGACATCTTCCAGCGTAACACCCCGTACATCCCCAAGAGACCCAAGGAGGTCAGACCGAGAAGTGGCAGGGGTACCCTTCTCATGACCAAGGCTACCCAACCCAGGAAGGTCAAAACCGGAATCAACATCAACCACCGAGGCCAACTCCTGTTGTGCCTTAACCCTGGGCGTTCCGGAACGCGCCCCAAATGCAAGTTGGAAACCGGAAAATCCGTCCACCGGATCCGCCCACATTTCACCCCACTCCTCCCCCCTCATCCAAACCATGGTCGGTCCCACACCTTTGCTCCCCTTGGCAAGGTTTCGGACCACTTCCACCGTGTTTTGACGAAGGGCATCGGGCGAAACCCGTACCCAAGGCAGAAAAAAGGAGACGAGGCTTAGCAGCGCAAAAAACCGTCCTGCCAGATGAATCAAATCATGCCTCACGTCTTGAAATTAAACCCCTTTCTCTCCGCAAATTCAACCTAACATCCGATCCTTCCACCTTTTCTCGCTCCCTCGGACTCTCCATAGTTTCGCATGGTCAAGATCCACCCCATCGAGGCTCTGACGGTTGATCCCAAACGGGCGAACCGGGTCACCTGCGTGCCCTACGACATCGTCTCTCGCTCAGAATCCCGTCAACTTGCAGAGGGCAATCCCGACACCCTGCTGCGCGTGGATCGAGCTGATCTGGAATTTCCCGATGAGGTGAAGTTTAACGCACCGGAGGTCTATGCCCGGGCCGCAAGGAACTTTGACCGCCTGGTTGAAAACCAAGCCCTGCGCCCTGAGTCCACCCCTGCGATCTATCTCGTCCGTATGATCGATGGAACCCATCGCCAACGGGGTCTGGCAGCCATGGCGGATTTTTCAGACTATGCGTCGGGGCAACTGCGCAAACACGAGTTCACCCGCCCCGACAAGGAAGATGACCGCGTCGCCTTGATTCGGCACCTGGGAGCCCTGACCGGACCCGTTCTCGCCGCCTATCCCGACCTTCCCGCTCTTACCCAGCGTATGAATGAGGTGGAGGCCAAGGAGAAACCCTTGGCGGAAGTCACGGATGAGCGCGGGGTGATCCACACCGTTTGGCGCTGTCCGGACCCTGCGTCGATCGTCAAACTCTTCGCCCAAGTCCCACGCTCTTACATTGCGGATGGTCACCACCGGGCTGCGGCCGCCGCCCGACTGGCCGGGGAAAAACCCGGCCCCCACGGAATTCTCACCGTTTACTTTCCCGCATCGGAACTTCGCATTCTTCCCTACCATCGTCTGGTCCTCAAACTGGACCCCTTAAACCAGGAGACCCTGCTGGCCGCGGCCAGGCAATCCTTCACCGTCACCCACGCGCATGGCGCGCCGGCTGACGAGACCGGAAAAATCGGCCTCTTCGTTGGCGGTCAGTGGTATCAGCTGTCCTGGAAAGCGGACCCAAAATCGGATCCCGTCGCGTGTCTGGATGCTTCAGCCCTTCAGGATCGGTTATTGGGGCCCTCCCTGCAGGTCAAGGATCCCCGCACCGATCCCCGGTTGGATTTCGTCGGAGGGATACATGGCACCAAAGTTCTCGAGGAAAAGGTCATTTCGGGTCAGGCCGCGGCCGCCTTTAGCCTGCCGGCGGTTTCCATGGGCCAGATCCTCGCGGTGGCGGATGCCGACCAAATTATGCCCCCGAAGAGCACTTGGTTTGAACCCAAACTCAGGTCCGGCTT
>RGGS01000163.1 GCA_010024525.1 Verrucomicrobiota bacterium
GCGCCGGGGGCAAGTCCTTGCCCAAAGTTGGCGAACCGGGAGGCTTCATGCATTCTGACTTATGCCTCTGGCCTTGCCTCTTTTGGCTTCCTTTCTTTATGCGGTCGGATCGTGGGGGCTAAAACTGGGGCTCCGCCGCGGAGCTGCTCCCCGATTCGTCACCGCCCTCTCCAATTTAGCCATGGCAGGTTGGTCAGCCCCCCTGGTCCTTTTTTTTCCAGGAAAAGCCCACCAACCCGGATTGCTGGCTGCGGCTTTGGCTGGTTGCACCCTTTTTCTGGGTCGGGTTTGCGCGATCCGCGCTCTTTCCCACGGCGACCTTTCCCACGCCACCCCTATCCTCGGGACCAAAACCGTCTTTGTGGCTCTCCTCACCTCCCTTTTCCTCAATGAAAAACTCACCTCTGGACTGATGGCTGGAGCTGTGCTGACCAGTTTGTCTGTCGCCCTGCTTTCCTTCACACCTTCAGCCTCCGGGGAGACCAGGGCCCTTGGAAAAATGGACCGCCCTACGACCCTGTGGGCTCTTTTGGCCGCCTTCTTGTTTGCCGTGACGGATATCATTGTTCAGCGCTATGCCCGCTTGGTTGGGGTGGGCTGGTTCCAACCCGTGATGTTTTTCACTTTGGCGCTTCTCACTCCCCTGCTTTTCACTTCGGCCAAGCAAACAATAGCGTCCTCTCCCCTGCCCGCAGAATCCCGTTGGCCGATTTTTCTCGGATCCGGCGTGATCGGCTTCCAGACATCCTTGGTCATTCTGGTGATTGGAATCTTCGGTCATGCCACCGCCACCAATGTGGTTTACGCATCTCGCGGGCTCTGGGCGGTGCTTATGGAGGGAGTGGCCGGAGGGGGTGCCGCCGCCATGGATCGCAGGATTCTGATCCTCCGACTGACCGGAGCCGCTCTTCTGCTCGCCGCCGTTGCCTTGGCAGTCGGGTCTCTTTAAACCCGGCCCAACTGCAACATCATCAAACCCAAAGCCGTCAGAACCAAACCGCCCAGCTGTAACCCCGTGACGGGAGCACGGAAAAACCACCACCCCGCCAGCTGCACCAGGACAAAACCCGCCCCCAGGGTAAAAGCGTAGACCAAATGCGGACTTTGTTCCCTCAGGGCGTAAGTAATCAAAACCGGGCACCCGAAACCGGCCGCGTTGCCGGCCAAAAACCAAATCCACCAGGCCGTTCCCTCCTTTTCCGAGGCCAACTTGAAAAGCAGGTTCGAACCCGCCATCGAGATCGCATACCCCAGCACCAGAAGGGGAAACTTCAAACCGAAATCAGGCCACTGCCCCTCCGCAACAACTCCCATCCCGGTGTCCCGGCTGGCAATGCATCGCGTATTCCGCCCCACCCATCCGGTCACACCATGCGGCAAAAGCTTTTCTCTCCTCCGGAGTCATCGGGTCCTTGGCGGAGGCAAGGACCGCCTCTTCCACGTAGGGAAACTGGTCCACCCCGATCAGATGAGTGCAAACCTCGGGATAGCTCAGGGAATACCGCAGTACTTTTTCCGCTGTCATCAGACCCTTCTCGCTGGATCTTTTGCTACCCCCGAACCCCTTCATCCCGATCACCGCAATTTTCTTCTCTGCCAAAGCGGGAATCACCTCCGTCTCAAAACGACGGGAATGGAGGGTGCCCAGAGCTGAAACCGGCTGCAGGGAGGCGTCAAAGGGATATCCGCCTTGGATCATTTTGAGGTGGACCTCCGGCTCATCGTGCCCGGTAAAGCCCAGATAACGCACCTTCCCCTGCTTTTTGGCCAGATCGAACGCCTCGGCGGTTCCCCCGGGCCCGTAAAATTTGTCCACCTCGGCGACACTCTTCATCTCATGCAGCATCCAGAGATCCACGTGGTCGGTCTGGAGTCGGCGAAGGGATGCCTCAAGAAACTTCATCGCCCCTTCCTTGCCCCCCTCCGGAAGGGGGTTTTGGTGGGTGCAACACTTGGTCATCAGGAACACCTTATCTCGGACTCCCTTCAAGGCCTGCCCCATCCATTCCTCCGCCCGACCCTTGTGATAGCACCAGGCGTTGTCGAAAAAAGTCACCCCGCGGTCCACCGCCTCATGGGCGATCCGGGTGGCCTCCGAAATGTCTTTCGACAGAGCCAGTGTGTGACCCCCAAAACCCACCACGCTGACCTGTTCGGCATGCCGGCCAAACTTCCGGGTCGGAACCCCAACCCCGCTGCCGGCCCATCCACGGGCCATCCCGATTCCCGGAATCAGTCCCAAAAAGCCCCGGCGTGTGATCATGGATAAACTTTGCGCTTCCCCCCATCTTCCGCAAGTCGGGAAAACTCCAGCCGAATTTTGCATGGCCTATTCCGTGTTCCCCCGGTGGGTTTGCCTGGCCCGGCCTAGGCTTGGACGGCTCCGGATCGGCGCATGCTCTTCAGGCCAAGGGGGTCCGCTTCCTTCTTGTTTTTTAAGGCACGGGGAGGGGATAATTTTGGGCAAGAAACCCGCTTTCAGAGGGGAAAACCCCCTAAAAAAAAGTCCGAACGTTCCTCCACCCCGCCGGTCTAACCTAGTATGAAAACAAAAACCGAAGCCACCCGGAATCAGGGGGTCCTCCCCCGGGAAAAGGATCTCCCCGCCGCTCTTCATTCCTACCTGAAGGGCATCGGGGAAACCCCTCTCCTCAACCGCACGGAAGAAACCCGCCTCGCCCGACGTGTTCGCAAAGGCGAAAACCACGCCCGGGAACTCATGATCAAGTCCAACCTCCGCCTGGTGGTCAAGATCGCCTCGGATTACAACCACTGCGGCCTGCCCATCCTCGATCTGATCTCCGAAGGCAATCTGGGCCTGATGAAAGCGGTGGATCGCTTCAAACCCAGCCGCGGCGTGAAGTTCAGCACCTACGCCTGCTGGTGGATCAAACAATCCATCCGTCGCGCCTTGGCCAACCAAGGCAAAACTGTTCGGCTGCCCGTCCACATGGTCGACAAGATCCAGCGTCTCCGCCGGGTCAGTTCGGCCCTGGGCAATGAACTCGGCCGGGAACCAACGGATGCGGAACTGGCGGATGAAATGCAGATCGAGACCGACCGCGTGACGAAACTCCGCGAGGTCTCGGCCGGTACGGTCTCTCTGGATGTTTCCATCGGACAGGAAGGCGATGACGGCACGCTCGTCGACCTCCTCGCCGATCCGGAGGCGGTCGACCCGACCGAGGAACATGCCAAAATCGACTTCCGTGAAGCGGTATCCCGCAGTCTGGAAATTCTCAGCACCCGCGAGCTTGAGATCCTTCGTCTCCGGTTCGGGCTGGATGAGGACCAGCAGGAAAAGACTCTCGAAGAGGTGGGCGACAAGCTCAACGTCACCCGGGAACGGATCCGCCAGATCCAGAACTCGGCCCTGAACAAGCTCCGCCGCCGCCTGCTCAAGGAGGAAAATTTCCCCGAATACTTCCGGAAACTCGTCAACCGCGGCGGCCTCGTCCGCCTGGCCTGAGTCTCCAGAAAATTTGGTGGCACTACTGCCGCCCGCACCCCCGCCCTCAGCGGATGGTTCGGGCGGCGGTTTTTTTTGGGGGGTCGTTCTTTCCTTTTTTGTCAGGCCCACCCTTGCCCTTTAGGGTCATGACGTGCCTGTGGAACTCCCCGCCTCCGCGCTCTACTCCCATCCCAAACTCGGCCGTTTATGGAAGCAAGTCCATCTGGCGGCTTGGACTAAACAAGATGCCCATATTGACCCAGAACACTGTGCAGGACTATATTTTATTAAAAATTTCGGAAAATATAAACATGTACAGAATATTACAATTATTAATAAAAAAATTCAGGAAGGATACTTACAACAAGAATTTTTATGCAGGGAGAAAAGTTATTATACATATCATAACAAAAAGTATAATATTTTAAAAAATGAGAAGCATATAGATAAATTACAAATTCCAGAATTTTTCAAGGATACAATAACATTTTTGCGAATTACGCCATCAT
>RGGS01000164.1 GCA_010024525.1 Verrucomicrobiota bacterium
CCGCCACTGGAAACATAGGCCGACGCATCGGCCATGAATCAGCCATGTTCGATAAAAAACCTAGAAATCCCCGGTATCACCGCTTATCACTTTGTGCAATCAATGTAATAGTCAAACGAGGAGGTATAACCACTCGTATCCCCGTCATATTTTTTAAATATTCCACTAACGTTTTTCGGTGCTTGGGAAGTTTTTTGATTATGACGCTTCACAAAAGAGGCTGCGTCGGACATAGGAACCTTAACATAAATCCCCCCTCCTCCCACATAGTCATTCCCCTCCCTGCCAGATGTGTAGACTCGAAAGATCCTAAAATCTTGTTTCGTATTTGCATTGATTGCTGGAACGTAGACATCCGAAATGTAAATAGTGATGCTTTTGCCAAGATATTTTTCTGGATCTGCGAGATAAGAGTCGGCAGAAAAACGCGCCTGCGCATGGACATTGGTAAGCAAAGAGGAAATGCCACCAACAAGAATCAATACTTGAGCGAGACCAAAAGATTTCATTGCACTAACCTAGCTTTCCTAATTTGAAAACAAGTAATTATTTCGCGACAACGTGGGGCACGGAAAACCTTCATTTTTCCGTTCGGCCAAGCCAGATAATCCTCCGCCTTGGCCAACATCAGATGCCCACCCTTTACCAAAAAGGGTACTTTCCATTTTTTCGCCAACTCCCGGGCCGCCTCCTTGGCCTGCTCAGGATTTTTCAACTTCCTACCCACCAATCGGGCCGCCTCATCTAGGTTTGGGGTCACCAAGGCCGCTTTCGGAAAGAGAAGCTTGGCCATCGCCCGCTCCGCATCCGGCTTGAGCAAGGCAGCCCCACTCGTCGCCACCATCACCGGATCCACCACCAGTTTCAGCCCTCTTCTCTGGCGGACCTCTTGGGCCACTCGCCGGATGATGGCAGCGGAAAAAAGCATTCCGGTCTTCACTGCCTTCACCGGAAACGCCTCGAACACCAATCGAATCTGTTCCGCCACCATGGCAGGCTCCACGGCCGAGATTCTCGAAACCCTTCCTGGATGCTCGGCGACCACACAGGTCAAAGCAGACGCTCCGTACACCCCCCGTCGGGTAAAGGTTTTCAGATCCGCCTGAATTCCCGCCCCACCGGAATTATCCGACCCAGCAATGGTTAAGGCGACAGGTACTCTACGGTTCATCGTGGTGCCTCGGATAAGATGGGGCGGCCTTGATCCCGCCCCACTGATTTCCGAAATTGAAATTTATCCTCAACCTCCCGCCTTCCACTTTTTACCCCCTTCTGCATCCTTCCGACGGGGTCTTCAGTCCAGGCTAAATATGAATCGCGTGACCGACCGCCGCCTCGGTCGCTTCCTTGATCATCTCGGTCAGCGTGGGATGCGCGTGGATGGTATGGGCGATCTCATCGGCGGTGGCTTCCAAGGTCATGCCCAAACCCACCTCCGCGATCAGCTCGGTGGCTTCCGCCCCGATGATATGCGCCCCCAGAATCTCCCCGTGCGGTTCCCCGATCAAAATCTTCACCAGCCCCTCGGAATCCCCGCTGGCCACGGCCCGGCCACTCGCCCGATACGGGAACCGGCCCACCTTGAACTTCAGCTTCTTTTCCTTCGCCGCTGCCTCGGTAAGCCCAATGCTCGCCACCTGGGGTTGGCAGTAGGTGCACCCGGGGAAAGTCGTCACCTTCTTGGGTTGGTACTTGGCATCAAAGATTCCGTTCACCGCCTCAATCGCCTCAAAGGAGGCCACGTGCGCGAGCCAAGGCGGTCCAATGATGTCTCCCGCCGCAAATACTCCCGCCATGGAGGATTTGTAACGGGCGTCCGTCTTCACATATCCACGATCCAACTCCAGTTTCACCCCCGCATCCAAGGCCCCGTCCAAATTGGCCTGCACACCGACCGCACAAAGCAACGCATCCGCCTCAATCGTCTTCGCATTCTTTCCGCCAAGCTTCACTTTCACTCCAGTAGCCGAGGCCGTCGCACTCTCCATCGCGGTATCGGTCAGAATGGTGATCCCCTGCTTGGCCAGGTTCTTGCCCAGCAGATCGGAAATCTCCTCATCTTCGATCGGCAAAACCCTCGACTTCATTTCCACCAAGGTCACCTGGGTCCCGAACGAATTCAGGAAATAGGCAAACTCCACCCCGATCGCCCCAGCTCCGAGAATGATGATGCTCTTGGGCTGTTTCTTCATCTCCAAAGCTTCCCGACTGGTCATCACTACTTTGCCGTCCACTTTGAGACCAGGCAGCACCCGGGGCAGACATCCGGTCGCCAACAAAACATTCGTGGCCTCGATGACCTGGTTCTTGCCGTCAGCCGTCTTCACCTTGATCTTTCGATCCGACCCCAGCTTTCCTTCCCCAACCAGATAATCAACTTTCTTGGCCTTCAGGAGGAATTCCACACCCTTGGCAATCCGGTCGGAAACATTCCGGCTTCGACCGATCACTTTGGCAAAATCAAACGAAACTTTGCCGGTGGTGATCCCATAATCCTCGGCGTGCAGGATGTGCTGATACACCTCGGCATTTTTCAGAAGCGACTTGGAAGGGATGCATCCCCAGTTCAGGCAGGTTCCCCCCGCCCGCTCTTTTTCGATCACCACCACCTTCTTGCCCAGTTGGGCCGCCCGGATCGCTCCGACGTACCCCGCCGGGCCTCCCCCTAAAACTGCCAGATCATAAGTCGCCATAATTCCCCCTTTACATCAACAGGACGCCGGGACTTTCCAATAGCTCCACCAGCACCTTTAAAAATTCACCGGCCAGCATGCCATCCACCACCCGGTGATCCGCAGAAACCGTCAGGCTCATCCTCTCACCCGGGACCACAGCCCCATTCGCCGCCAAGACTGGCTTCTTCACCACAGTTCCCACCGCCAAGATAGCCGCTTGGGGAGGGTTGATGATGGCCGAAAACTTCTCCACGCCGATCATCCCCAGATTACTCACGGTGAACGTCCCCCCCGTGTATTCCTCGGGCTGCAGTCTCCCGGCCTTGGCCCGGGTCCCCAGCTCCTTGGCCTCCCGGGCGATCGTCCGCAAATCCTTTGCATGCGCGTTGCGGATGACTGGAGTGATCAACCCGTCGGGCAAAGCCACCGCAAAGGCAATGTGCACGGAACCGTGCTGGCGAATCGACGAACCTTCCCATGAGGAGTTGACCGCCGGCACCCGACGCAACGCCTCAACCGCGGCTTTGAGGATGAAATCGTTCACGCTGAGTTTCAGGTTGGCTTTCGCCAGTTCCAACGCCTCGTTGGCTGAGGCCCTTAGTTTGTTTAACGGGGCCGCATCGGCCTCCCGTTCCACATAAAAATGAGGCGCCGTGTTCTTGCTCTCCACCAAACGTCGTGCGATGGCCGCGCGCATCTGGGAAACAGGCTTGGCAGAGTCTTGGGCAATCTGTTTCCCCCCAAAGATTCCAGCGAAGACCGAACCACCCCCGCCTTTCGCGGTCTCCACATCCCGACGCACAATCCGCCCTCCGGGACCTGAACCGGCCAAACGGCTCAGGTCGACCCCCTTCTCGACCGCGATTTTTTTGGCCAAGGGAGAGACCTTCACCCGACCAGAAGGAGTAGCCGTCGGTGTCGGGGAGGAAACAGGAGCGGAAGCGGAACTCGTGATCGTCTTGGCGGCGGGAGCAGTGGCTACAGGGGTCGGGGCGGTGGAACTGACCGCCTCCGCTTTTTCCCCCGGCTCACCGATGACGGCGATCCGGCCATTGATCGCTACTTTCGCTCCTTCCGGAGCGGTAATCTGCAGGATTGTTCCCTTGTCGAAAGCTTCCAGATCCATCGTGGCTTTGTCGGTCTCCACTTCGGCAATAACCTCACCAGGCTTGATGGTGTCGCCTACCTTTTTATGCCACTTTGCGAGCACCCCCTCGGTCATCGAGGGGCTCAATGCGGGCATGGTGA
>RGGS01000165.1 GCA_010024525.1 Verrucomicrobiota bacterium
ACCTACGTTTGTGCATTCAGTTGTCGGTCGCGCAGGGTCGAGGACCCTGTCGCGGCAACCCCGACACGTCGGGTCTGCCTTACTTATTTGTGAAATTTGACAAACATATAATATAGCTATAATGGCCTTATGATAAAAGCTAGTATAACTACAGTTAAAAACGAACTTAGTGGGTACATTGAAAAGGTTAAATCCGGACAGCGGGTTTTGATCACGGACCATCGGAAAGCGGTGGCAATCCTTGAGCCGGTCGAATCGATTCACTGGCCGGAGGAAATCCGAAGTCGGATCGGAACGGGTGAGGTCAAAGCTCCACGCAGGGTCCTCAATCTGGCCAAATTTAAACAACTACCGGCAGGAGTTGGCGCTAGCCTAACCGAGGCCATTTTGGAAGAGCGCCGGCAAGGGCGATGAGGTTTTGGGATAGTTCCGCAATCGCCTCTCTGTTGTTACAGGAGAAGGAATCAGCGCAAAGGCAGAGTGAGCTGGAGCAAGACCCGGTGTTGGTAGTCTGGTGGGGCACGGCCGTGGAGTTGGAGTCGGTCCTGACCCGTCGCCGGTGCGAGGGAACTTTGGACGAGGTGAACGAGGCCAAGGCCAGGAAAAAGTTGGCCATGTTGGCGGATACGTGGATCGAAGTTGAGCCCACCGATTCGGTTCGGGAGATGGCCAAGCGTCTCATCCGGGTCCATAGGCTGCGTTCAGCCGATTCTCTGCAGCTGGCGGCGGCCCTGGTGGCTTGTGGGAATGTGCCCTCAAGTCATATTTTTCTCAGCGGGGATCAGGCCTTAAAAGTAGCGGCGGGGAAAGAGGGATTTATAGTTTAAGTTGAAGTTGAAGAGAGGCTGTAGGCTACAGTTTGCAGGAATTTTAGCCGTTTAGTTTTTAGTGATGGAGGGAGGCATTTAGCTGAACGCTCCACCTTCATAACTAAAGACTAAATGACTAAATTCCTAATTCCCCTTGAAATATGGGGCATTAAGGTTTGAATCACTCTATGCCTAGCGAACAGATCCTGTTTCATGCCGGGGCGAAGGTGGAGGTTGTGGCCGGTAAAGGTGCCCCAATTCCCAGGGAGAACCTCCTAGCCGTCTTTATCAAGGAGCTCAGGGTGGATCCCAGAAACTTTCGCTCTCAAGACCTTGGGCCGAATCGGGAAGGAGTGGTGGAGTTGATCGTTGCCGGAGAGGCCACAATCATCCCCTACAGCGGGGTCGGTCCGGTGCATGAGAAGTATCTGCGTAGGGTGGCTTATCTTGGCCGTAACCCAGGGGCCTTGGGTATTTCCGTGGGTGTAACAGAATCAGATGAGGAGTCTCGGAGATTGCTGGATAAGGCATCGGGCGTGGCCGAGGCGCTATCCGGGGCTCTGCCAGGTCGGGGAACTCCTTGGGGGTTGATACTTGGACCTATCGCGCCCGCGTTTGGACTGGTTGCTTCGTTGTTGCGGTTTCTGCGGGGCAACGTGGATGACGACGAGGAGGTAAGAGTCTTTGCCACCACGGAACGCCCAATGAGTCATGGAGCCCAGATCTCGGTGAAATTCCATCGGAGGGGGAAAGAGGTCTTCTTTGTCTTGCTGGAGGTGGAGGATTTGGGGGCGCCTACAAATCAAGCAGGTGGATTCAGTGTGCGCATCGCCCGACCTGAACTCTTTTTGGAGGATGTGGAGATCGGAGTCCGAAAAGGTTCGGTCCGGTCCCCAAAAAAGGGATGGATGAGCCGCCCCGATGCGGGTCTTAGCCCCGTCAAATCAGGTGATTATCTGCGAAGGATGAAGTGGTTCGGTTGTCAGGCGGGCAGTGGGATCGCCCGCTTCCAGTATGAAACCTTGAGGTCTGAAACCGGGGAAGTTTTGACGTGGGATAAGGCTGAAATCTTCCAAGCCGCCGCGCCGAAATTGAAATCGGACAGGCACTGCCTGCCACTGACCTTGTCCTTTTCGCTCTATCCCGATCGGGCGGAACTGAGCCCCTTGACGGGGGTGGTCACGTCGGGGGTGGAGTTGGTCCAAAGCCTGCTGGAGGGTGGAAATGACAAGGAGGGGAAAGCCCTTCTCGCGGATGTGGCGCCGTACGTCAGAAAGTCGGCCCCGTCGATGGCGGCATTATTGGCGGAAATTTCGGAGGGCAGGTTCTCCCTGTTTTCGATGGAGGGAATGTTGGTGCTCTTGCCGAAAGGGCAGAAGGGGTCGATGGATCCTGAAAGCCCGAGGTTGCTGTTGGAGTGGGTGGAACAGGACAAGGTTTGGCGGGGAACCATGCGTTGCAAGTTGGAGTGGCGCGGGGTGCGGGTAGGGCAGTTTCGGTTTGGGGTGGAGGTGGCGGAGATTTAAAAGGCTAGAGACTAAAGACTAGAGGCTATAAGGGATCTTTAATCCTTAGGCTGGCGGCGGGAACGCATCGAAAGAACCAGAGAACCCAAAACCTTGAGAGTTTCTTCAATTTTGCAAAGACAACCACTTGCCTCTTGGGAATTGATAAAGCCAAGTTTGATGGCGAGGTTGATTTGGTACTCCAGTTCTCTTAGCGAGCCGTAGGCGATCTCCAGAAAGCGAAAGTACTCGGATTGGCTCTCGCGAGAGCAGCCTTCCACGATATTCGAAGTGACGGAGACAGCAGCCCTACGGGTTTGAGCCGTTAATCCATACATCTCCTGTGATGGAAACTTTTGGGTCAACTGATAGATCAAGATGACAACCTCATCCGCGAGCTCAAAAGCCCGGAGCTTTTTATGGTCTCTCATCGTTCCGCTTGAAACCTCCTCTAGCCTCCAGCCTGTAGCCCTCAGCCTCCTATTTCACATTCACAATCTCAATCTTCGCAGGATCCGAGTTGCCCGCTCCCACCAGGACGGCGCCGGCGATGTGGGGGACGTTGCCGATCTTGGGAATGGGGGGAATGCCGGTGCCGGGATTGGCACAGAGTTTCTCAAAACGATCCAGCGCCATGGCATCGAGGGCGACGGGGTCCGTGGAGGCCAAGAGGATGCCCGGGGTGGTGGCGTAACTGGCATCGAATTCGCGGCCCCCCGCAAATTTGACAATGAGGCCATCGGAAATATGCAGGACGGTTTTGGGTTTGATCGGATCGCTCATGATGATTTCCCCGATGGTGGTGTCCTGATCGGCATTCGGCTTCATCAGGCGTCGGGTGTTGTCGATGCTGCCGAGGGCAAGCGAGGCGCAACAGCCGTAGATGCCGAGATCCGGATCGCTGGTCATGGAACCCAGATTGATCAGCTTGGTCGTTTTTTGCGTAAGAATCTTGGTGTAGAAGGACCAGTAAGGGATTTTGTCGGAGGACTTAGGGAGGTCGGAGGCGGGCATGCCGTCCATCAACGATGGCTGGAACTTCAGGTCCCCATAAATGAGTTGGCCCATGGTGGGGTTAAAGTAAGGGGTGGTGTCCGGATCCCAACCGAGGCCGGGGATGTCGGACCGTGGGCCCGCTTGCACCGCACGAACCTGCACTTGGCCGGATTCTTTTCGGAGGGGGTATCCGGAGAGGACCATGTCCTTTTCCTGTTTGTCCCAGAGGGTGATCTGGTCAGGCTTCAGACCGGCGGCGATGAGGCTGGCGGTGACGGCATCGGTGAGCGCCCGGCGGGTGCTGGTTCGGCCATCGCCCCGAGCGTTGATTTTGATGGCGACAACGTCATCGGGACCGATCCCCAAGGATTTCCAGGCATCGGTGGTGGTGGATTTTCCGGTGAGGGTGGTGAGGAGGGAGGAGAGGGCGTTTTTGACGGCCTCCGGATCGGGATTGTAGTTGTTGAGGAGAGAGGGATTTTCGAGGTAGGCAACGCGGGATTTGGTGGCTGAATCTTGAGCTTGAAGGGAAACGGCGAGGAGGAGAGAGCAGAGAGAAGAGAGGAGATAGGGAAACCAACGATTCTGTAGGGCCCCGCTCCGCCGGGGCCA
>RGGS01000166.1 GCA_010024525.1 Verrucomicrobiota bacterium
TCGTGGGGTGCCTCTTTCTGCCGCGCAGGGTCTCCGCGCCCGTGACCGAACGGGCGCCCAAGGTCACCCCATGATAGATTCTCACCTCTTTTCCAATCTGGGTGGTTTCGCCGATCACGACTCCCGTTCCGTGGTCGATAAAAAAGGAAGGACCAAGGATTGCCCCGGGATGAATGTCGATCCCGGTCCGGCTGTGAGCCCACTCGGTCATCATCCGGGGAAATAAAGGCACCCCCAGGAGATGCATTTCGTGAGCCATCCGCTGGACGGCAATGGCCTCGATTCCCGGGTAGGCTAGGAGAATTTCCTCCACGTTTCGGGCTGCCGGATCCCCGGCCAAGACTGCCTCGACATCTGTCTTTAGGATGGCCCGGACAGCGGGCAACCTGGCCAAAAAGGACCGGACTTTTCCCTCTGCGGACTCGCCGGCCGCAACCTTGCCCGAGAGACTTTTGCTTACTTGCCGCGTTAACGCCTTCTCCACCGCTCCCAACATGGCCGTGATGGCTGGCCCCAACTCCTTTCCCTCCAAATCGTCTCCCTCATAAAAGCCAGGAAAAAGAAGATGCAGTAAATCTTCCGTGATCGCAGAGAGGGCCACCCCATCGGCCATTCTCTCTCCCCCTTCCTCCATCATGCCGGGTTCGCGGCTTTGGGTCTGGATGCCGAGTACCTACGGGTTGAAGTCCCTGCCGAGAATTTGGCCTCGGCTATTCCCCTCTTGCAACAGGGGGGATTTCAAGGATGGAACTGCACCCTGCCCCATAAAACTTCCATGTTCTCCCTGGTGGACCGTGTGGATCCCACCGCCGCAGACGCTAAATCCGTCAACACCGTCCGCGTCGAAAAAGGTCGATTGCATGGCTTCAGCACGGATGCGTTGGGCTGGCGCGCCGCCATCGATGAGGCCTGGAAAATGGATCTGGAAAAAAGCCGGATTCTCATTTTGGGGTGTGGCGGAGTCGGTCAGACCTTGGCCCGATATCTGGCCCAAACCGGCTGCCGATCCCTCCTCTTGGTGAACCGCGATCTGGGGAAGGCGAAAAGACTTGCCCAGGAACTTCAATCCACGATCCCGGGGCGCGCCTCTCCTCGAGTGATCGAATGGGATTCCAAAGAACTCGACCAAGCCCTGCAAGAAACAGACCTCTTGATTCAAGGCACCAGTTTGGGATTAAAAAAAGACGATCCATTGCCGATGGACCCGGCCAAACTCGCCCGAGGCGGAAGACTTTACGATACCGTGTACCGCAAGGAATCCACTTCGTTGGTGCAAGCCGCACGAAAACATGGTTATCAGGCGGAAGATGGGCTGGGGATGCTCCTTCACCAGGGAGCTCTTTCGTTCAGCATTTGGACCGGCCAAAAGGCCCCCCTTGAAAAAATGCGCGAGGCCCTTCTCCTCGCCGCTGGGCGCAACCCGTGACTCCGGCCCTGCTAGTCTCCTCAGCCGTTTTTGTCATGGGGGCATGCGTAGGATCGTTTCTGAACGTTTGCATTTTGCGGATTCCCCTTGGCCAATCCATTGTTCGCCCATGGTCCCGCTGTGCGGCTTGTGGGCTTGAACTTCCGGGCTTTTTGAATCTGCCGATCGTGGGGTACTTCATGCTTCGCGGCCGTGCGCGCTGTTGTGGCGCGCATTTGGATCCACGCTATCCGGTGGTCGAACTGGGGACGGCGGTGCTTTACACCGCCCTTTGGCAGCTGTACCCCCCCCTTCTTTTCGGAGTCTATGCCTGCCTCACGGCCGGCATCATCGTGGCCTCAGGCATCGATCTGGACTACCTGGTCATTCCCGACGCCTTAACCGTCGGGGGACTGATTGCGGGAATCTGTTTCAGCTATCTAATTCCGGAACTGCATCATACCCAGAACCCGACGGATGCCATGATCCAATCGGTTTTGGGAGCCACCATCGGGGGAGGAGTGCTTTGGATCACAGCCCGGACTGCCACCTGGCTTCTGCAAAAAGAGGCCATGGGAATGGGTGACGCAAAACTTCTGGCCGCCTTGGGAGCTTTTTTGGGTTGGCCCAGCATCCCGTTTATTCTGGTCATTTCATCCGTCGCAGGGACCGCCGTGGGCGTTTGGATCATCAAAAGCCGAAAAAGAAAACTGGGGGTAAAAATTCCCTATGGCCCCTATCTCGCTTTGGCCGCCGTCCTCTGGTTGGTGGGAGGGAAGTGGATGACCCAGACATTTCTCCTAAAAATATCTTCTGAATAAAAGTTTTTAAAAAGTCGTATAACCATGATGCATAACGGCCTATGAATAGTTATTTTGTTACTGCCTTGCTAACAAATAGCCTCAACTCGCATCGACATTAGGAATCCTAAGACCCTTTATATAGGGATGCGAAGGGCCTACGCTACAACCTGTGGTATCCTTTCGTTTTGTTTATTGATCCTATCGGAAGGGCAAATCCACGCGGGATTTCCACCCTCGATGGCAATACAATCGGATGGCTCCTTGGTGTTTTTTGATTCCAACGGAGGGGTAGCCGACTTGGTCAAGCAAGGAACTCCACGTCAGTCCGCAAACTGCGGCGGACAATCCCTGAACGTCAGTTACGGTTCCAACTCCTCCGGAGAAAAAACCATTTTGATCAGCTTACCAAAAAGCTCCACCTCGCCGGCTGCTTTCACTTTGGCCGGCATGAACATCTCGGTCCCGCCGGGGTCGGCTCTCCGAATCACCTTGAACCCCTCTAACCAACCGGAGCGGATGGAAGGTACACCGAGTGGGACTGTCACCATGTCAAATAGCTCGGCAAATTCCGACCAAAAATCCGCTACCGCATCCGCCAATCTCGACAAACAAATTAGCCAGAACCCATCAAGGGAAACCGCAATATCGCCCACGCCGAACTCACCGTCCCCTGCCATCCCCCAAGAAACCGGCGTTAAACCGAACCCATCAGCTCTCGACTCGGCGGCTCCGCAAACCCCTTCGACCTCGCCCGCCCCGCTATCGGCTGCCGCCATGGAGGAAGCATCCTTTTGGCCAGGAGGATGGCCTGGAAAGTTCCTTGATCATCCCATCCCGACCGAGCAAATGGAAGAGGACCACTTCTATGTTCGCACGGAGGGTGGGGCCCGTTTTGTCAGTTCGATGAATATTGTGAATATTGTCGGCCCCAACGGCCCCTCCAATCCTGTGATTGAAAAAGAAATCGCCTTTAGCACAGGCTATCGCCAGGACGTGGATGCGGGAGTATGGCTGACAGACTGGTTTGGCCTTTCCATCGAAACCGGCTTCGCCCTCAACGCCATCCGGGGAAATACGCAAGGCATGACTGTTTCCAGCAGCACGTATTGGAGTGTGCCGATTATGGCCCAGCTTTGCTTCCAATACCCCAATGACAGCGGTTTTCTGCCCTATCTCAACTTTGGTTTCGGGGGAGGTTGGAATTATTTCAAAATTGGCAGCATCAATTACACCGGACCGAACTCCCAAAATTACACCCCGCTTTCCGGATCGGGAAATGATATGAACACCGCCTATCAGATTGCCGCAGGGGTTCGCTACCGCCTTTATGAACAACTGAGTTTGACGCTGGCCTACAAGTTCTACGGCACCAGTCAGCCCACGGTCGACATGGGCGACAACCAGCAGGTCACTTTCGGATCCCCTGTGACCAATACGATCGAAATCGGCGGAAATTTCGCTTTTTAAAAAACTATTTTTCTATCGGCCGTTTTGCGCACGATCACGCAAATAGTGGTCCGCCAAAACCAGCAGTGTCATGGCCTCCACCATCGGCACCGCACGGGGCAACACACATGGATCGTGCCTGCCCCGGGCTTTTAACCCCGCGTTCTTGCCTTGCATCCCAACCGTCTTCTGGAATTTCGCGATGGTGGCCACCGGCTTGAAAGCAACCCGGAAGATGATGTCTTC
>RGGS01000167.1 GCA_010024525.1 Verrucomicrobiota bacterium
TGTCGAGCAGGACCTAGGCTGGATGATGGGGGGGTTCCGCGAGCTCCTGGAGGAACTCGGAGAGCGCGAGGTTCTTCAAGCGCTGCCATGGGTGCCTGGACAGAAAGAATCCCTGCCAGCTATCCAGTCGGCCAAGGTCACCCGAGCTTATTCCATCACCTTCGGCCTCCTCAATCTGGCCGAAGAGGTGGCCGCCAACGCCATGCGCCACCTGAACGAGAAAATGAACGGGCCTCAGCACGAGCCCGGATCTTGGGCGCAGGCGCTTCGAAAAATAAAAGGAACCGGATCCGATGCGGAAACGCTGGCGATGGCCCTTCCCACGCTCCGCGTGGAACCGGTGTTGACCGCGCATCCCACCGAGGCTCGTCGGCGTTCCGTCTTGGCCTGCATGCAGGAAATTCATGAAATTCTGAGTGAGGGAGCCGGATCCGAGATGAGGGATTTGGCGGAAAATCAAAGAAGGGAACGACTCAAGGTCGTGCTGGAGCGCTGGTGGAGGACGGAGGAGGTAAGAACCCAGCGGCCCACGGTGGATATGGAAAGGGAGGGAGTCATCCACTGTTTGGCTGGATCCATGGCAAAATCGATCGTCGAGACGGATCGTCGTTTGCGTGAAGCTTGGCAGATTGCCTCCTTAGGACCTGGCGGTCCGGCTCATCCGGCGGTTCGACCTCAACTCAGTTTTGGCACTTGGGTGGGGGGGGATCGCGACGGACATCCCTTGGTCACTCCGGAGACCACGGAAACCAGCCTTCGACTCTACCGGTCGGCGGCCTTGCAACTGATCCGATCCTCTCTCGACCGCCTGGCCTCCCATCTGACGCTTTCGCGCCGATATCATGGAACCCCGGCCGAATTGGAAAAGTGGTTGGTGGACTGGAGAAAACGGGTTGGCCCAGCACGGGAAGCCGCGGTGGCCATTTACCGGGAGGAGCCGTGGAGAGAGGGCATCCTTCTTATGCGTAATTTCCTTCCCCACGATGGGGATGAGGTGTTCGGCTACTCCCACCCCGAGGATTTGATTCTCGATCTTGGAGTGATCCGGCGATCCCTGCTGGCGGTGGGTGCAGCCCGATTGGCGGCGGCGGAGGTGGACTCCATGATTCGGTTGGTTGAAGTCTTTGGCTTCCATCTTGCGGTGCTGGATATCCGGCAAAACAGTTCCAAGCACGATGAGGCGATTGAGGAATTGGAGGCGTTGGCCGGCACTACAAACCCCATTCCGTATCGTTCCCGACCGGAAGCGGAACGCAGAAAACTTCTCGAATCCTGGTTGGAAAAGTCCCCTTGGACGGCCGCGCAGGCCATGCAGGCCGGGCCAATCGCTGCCGATGTGATAGGCACCTACAAGACGCTGGCCAATCATGTGGGCCGCCACGGCACAGACGGTCTGGGCCTTTCCATTATCAGCATGACCCGCAATGTTTCCGACCTCCTGGCGATTCACGTGTTTTCTCGGGCAGCCGGACTGGAAAGCCCGGGGCTGAATGCGGCGGGAGTTTGTCCGCTGCCAATTACTCCGCTGTTTGAAACCTTGGACGATCTGGAGAAAGCACCCAAGGTGGTGGCCGAGTTCCTTCAGCATCCGCTAACCCAAAACACCATCAAGGTTTTGGCGCGTCATGAGGCCGAGGTTTCCCATAGGCGTCGTCTGGCTTTGGTGGATCCCGGGGAGGGTTCGGTTGTCTTGCCGGTGGAACCGCCCCCAATTTTGCGGGTCATGATTGGGTATAGCGACAGCAACAAGGATGCAGGTCTCTTGGCCAGCCAATGGGCACTGCATTGCAGTCAAAGGGGGATCCTCAAGGCAGCGAGGCAACAGGGGGTGGCCGCCCGCTTTTTCCATGGTCGCGGCGGAACCGTCAGCCGTGGTGCGGGTCCAACCCATCGGTTTCTTGAAGCCCTTCCCCGGGGCACTCTCTCCGGCGATTTGCGTGCCACAGAGCAAGGGGAGGTGATCGGTCAGAAGTACGGCACCGTTCCCACGGCAGCCTACAATCTGGAGCTTTTGCTGGCCGGCACCGCATACAGCACGCTCTCCCAGGACGGAGCCGGTGAGGATGACCCGGCTATGTCTGAGGTCTTTGAAATTCTGTCGCAGGCGAGCATGGGCGCCTACCGGAAGTTGATTGATCAGGATGGCTTCCTGGAATTTTTCCGCCAAGCCACCCCGATTGATGCGGTGGAGAGAAGCACCATCGGCTCACGTCCCGCCCGGCGAACAGGGGCGGCTGGTTGGGCGGACCTTCGGGCCATTCCGTGGGTTTTCAGCTGGAGCCAAGCCCGCTTTTTCCTTCCCGGATGGTACGGATCAGGATCGGCCTTGGAGGTTTTGGCCAAGGAGCATGGCCGGCTCTTCCGCAGGCTCAGGGAGCGGTTGAGGGTTTGGCCTTTTGCCCGTTATGTGTTCAATAATCTGGAAAGCGGCCTAGCCAGCGCGGATCTAGAGGTGGGGCAGTGGTATGCCGGCATGGTGACAGACACGAAATTGAGGAGCCATATTTTCGGCCTTATTCAATCTGAGTTTGATTTGGTGCAAAGGGGGTTGCGGGAAATGTTTTCGGAACCACTGGCCGAGCGGCGCCCTCGTTTCCGTTATACCGTGGAGCGTCGGGTCAAGCCTTTGCGGGTTCTGCATCAACGTCAGGTGGAGCTTCTGCAAAAGTGGCGCCGGGCCGAGTCGGCTGGAGATTCCACGGCGGAAGTTCTTTTGGGGGAGGTGCGCCAAACGATCGCGGCAATCGCGGCCGGCTTACGTACCACCGGATAGCGTGGTATGGGACGGAATCCCGGATGGAAGGTCGTGTTCGCGGGCACAGGGATCAACTTGGCCCTCGGGATCTTGTACGCGTGGAGTATTTTTAAAACCGCCATTGAAAAAGATCTAGGCTGGGATCCGGCAAAGCTTAACGACCCCTATGCCGTCTGCTGCCTGGTTTTCTCCTTTTCCATGATCTTGGCGGGAAGGTGTCAGGATAAACTTGGTCCGCGTTGGACGGCGACCCTGGGTGGAGTCTTGGTGGCTGCTGGTTTGGCTATGGCCTCCCAATCCGGAAGTTATCTCGTCTGGGTCTTGGGATTCGGTGTGGGGGTCGGAATCGGAATCGGGTTTGGCTACTCTTCCGCCACGCCTCCGGCACTCAAATGGTTTCCTGCCTCCCAAACAGGGAAGGTCGCCGGGCTCGTGGTTGCCGGCTTTGGATTAGCCCCCCTCTATATTGCCCCGCTGACGGAGACCTTGCTGAAAACGGGAGGACTTCGCCTCGCCGCCGCTTTTTATGCCGGGTTTTTCTTTCTCGTGGTTTGTGGTTTGGCGACTTGGCTCAAAAATCCCGAAATCCCCATCGGCACCATACCTGGCTCCCAAGCCACCCAAGGAGTTTCACTTTCCCCCTCCGCCATGCTGAAAACCAGGGAGTTTTATCTCCTCTGGTTGGTGTATTTTATTGGTGCCGGAGCGGGCTTGATGGTGATCAGCAGTATGAACGGCATGGCCAAGAAAAGTATGGGTGAGTATGCCTTTCTGGCCGTGATCGTTCTAGCCATCGGCAATGCCGCCGGGAGGGTGGTTGCAGGGGTGGTTTCCGACCGGATCGGGCGCAAGGCCACGTTACTGATCGTCACCCTTCTGCAGGCAGGATGCATGCTTCTCTCCATTCCTGTGACCCAGCAAGGCCAGTACGCCTTATGGATTGTCCTCCTTGCCACCATCATTGGTTTCAACTACGGCGCCAACCTTTGTCTTTTTCCTGCCTTGATCAAGGATCTGTACGGACTTTCGCATTTTGGGGTCAATTACGGCATTCTTTTTACCTCATGGGGAATTGGCGGCTTTGTTCTTAGCCGGGTCCAGCAGATGCTCAAGGCCTCCAGTGGGGATTTCCGCTCCTCCTTCTG
>RGGS01000168.1 GCA_010024525.1 Verrucomicrobiota bacterium
CAGATCGCGCCGATGCTCGACGTGATGTTTGTGTTGCTGATGTTTTTCATGGTGATGGCCGGCAAGCAGGTCAAGGAGGCTGAATTGGGGGTGAATGTTCCGGGGGCCTCTCAAGCCTCCAGCACGGCGAAGACCCCGGTCACGATCCGGGTCGGGCCCGATGGGGTGGTCACCTTTAATGATAGTCCGGTGGATAACCGGAATGATGCCGACATGCCAAAACTCCGGGCCCGTCTCCAGGCGCTGATCGAGGCCTTTGCCGAACAGTCGGTCATCATTCGACCAAACGACAAGGCCCCTTACCAAAGGGTAATCGATGTCCTCAACGCCTGTGGTGCGGCCCGGGTAAAAAACCTAACGTTTGGGGGCTGAAGCGGAAAGGGGATTAGCTTTTTAGTTTTTTAGTTAGGGAGGGAATCCCTAAGCCTTTTAGCTCGCTTCATGCCTAAGGACTAAACGACTCAAAGACTAAGCGCGGCCCATGTACTTCCGCTCGCGGGTATCCACCTTGATCAGTTCCCCCTCCTTGATGAAGAGGGGAACCTGCAGTTGAAGGCCGGTTTCCAGTTTGGCTGTCTTCTGGACGTTATTGGCTGAGTCGCCTCGGACTCCTTCGGGCGATTCCACCACCTTAAGGGTCACACTGGCGGGCGGTTCCACCGAAACAGCCTTCCCCTCGATGAAAAGAATTTCGCAAACCATGTTTTCGGAGAGGAAATCCTTCACGTCCTCGACCAGTTCCGGGGTGAGGGTCATGTTTTCATAATTTTCCGGATTCATGAAGGTGTAACCGGTGTTGTCGCTGTAACTGAATTCCCATTTGTCCCGGGACACGTTGACCGATTCCAGGCGTTCGTCCGAAGCCAGACGGTGGTCGGAGGAGAGGCCTGAGCGAAGGGAGCGGAAGGTGGCCTGAACGAAGGCCCGTTTATTCCCGGGGGTGCGATGCACCGTTCCCAAGACGATAAAAATGTCACCGTCTTTTTTGACGGCCATGCCACGTTTCAAGTCATTTGCGATTACTGCCATGGGGTACTCACTTTCTTGTTGTCCGCTTAGAGCAATCTGAAGCGGGTCAGATCCTGAGAATCCACCAACCCGACGGGGCGATGGGACGCATCCACGACCACCAAGTCCTCGATGCGATGTGTCTCAAAGAGATGCAAAGCTTTGGCCGCCAAACTGTCAACGGGGATTGTGACGGGGTTTTTCGTCATCACGGATTGGAGGGGCCGGGCTCCGATGGCGGGATCCTTTTGGAAACCACGGGCGAAATCCCCATGGGTGTAGATCCCCGCGACCTTTCCTTTGGCATCCAGAACGATGGCCGCGCCGCAGCGTTTGGCCGTGATCTCAGCCAGGGCTTTCGCCACCGTGGTTTTGAGGGTCACCAGCGGCACGGAGGACCGCGGACGCATGATCTCGCGGACTTTCATCAGAAGATCCCGCCCAATGGCCCCGGCCGGATGGAGTCGGGCGAAATCCTCTCGACGGAAACCCCGGCTCTCAAGGAGCACCATGGCCAAGGCATCCCCCATGGCCAGCATGGCGGTGGTGCTGGACGTGGGGGCAAGATTCAGCGGGCAGGCTTCCTGATCCACCGAGACATCCAGAATCACGTCCGACTGCCGGGCGAGGTGGGAACGGGAGTTGCCGGTCATGACGACGAGTGGCGTGCCCAACCGTTTGAGCAAAGGGACGACGCGAAGCAGTTCATCGGTGCTACCGCTGTAACTGAGGACGAGAATGAGGTCTTTTTTATTCACGACACCAAGATCCCCATGAGCCGCATCCACCGGATCCAAGGTGACAGAGGTGGTGCCGGTGCTGGCCAGGGTGGCGGCAATCTTGTGGCCGATATGTCCTGATTTTCCAATGCCGGTGACAATGATCTTCCCGCCGGTCTCGAGTCGCTGCTGCATCAGGGCCACGGCTTTCAAAAACGAAGTCCCCAAGCGGCGGCGCACGCGACGCAGGGCGGCAATCTCGATATCGAGAACCCGACGGGCTTTTTGCAGATGACGGCCGTTGGCCATAAAGGGGATAGAATAACGAACCTCCGCCCTTCGGGCAACCCGCATGAAGGCTTGAGTGTCTTGCCGTCTGAATGCACGTTAGAGCCATGCGACGCTGGCCCGAGCTGTTTCTCGCCCTTAAATTTCTTCGCCCCAGAAGAAGTTTTGTGTCGATCATCACGATTCTGAGCTGGTTGGGAGTGGTGGCCGGGGTATTGGTCCTGATCGTGGTGCAGTCGGTCATGCGTGGGTTTGAGGATGAGTTGACCCGCAAGGTGATCGGATTCCAGGCGCATTTGACCGTGGCCGGGAACGCGCCTTTACGCGATCCCACCTTCATTCTTGAGCAGATCCGGCAGGAACCGGAGGTGCTGGGCGCGACTCCTTCGGTTTTGGGACCGGTGCTGGCAGAGACGCGAAGTCGGATCTCCACTCCAAGAATCAAAGGATGGGATTCTGATTCCGCGCCTGCGGTGATTCCGCTTCCGGAATGTGTGGTCGAAGGAACCTGGTCTCCGGGTCCGGATACCCTGGTGGTGGGTTCCGAGTGGGCGAAAGCCAACCGGGTGGAGTTGGGCACGGAGGTGAATCTTTTGGCCCCGCAGCAGTTCAAGGAGATGTTGGGAGCGAAAGCTCCGGGAGCGACTCTCCCCAAGAAGGTCCCCTTACCAAGAACGTTCCGGGTGGCCGGCATTTTCACCACCGGCATGTTTGATTATGATTCGGAATATCTTATCACGGACCTTTTCACGGCGCAGGAGTTGTATGCGGTTCCCGGTTCGGTGCATGGGATCGCCATCAAGTTAAAGCAACCGGATCAGGCGGCCCAGGTGGCAGAGAGGCTCAAGGCCAAGCTCGGTTCGGAAATCCGAGTTTTGACTTGGATGGACCACAACCAGCGACTCTTTGCGGCCGTGGCGGTCGAAAGACGGGTGATGAGTTTTCTTTTGTTCTTTGTCATGGTGGTCGCGGCGTTGGGGTTGAGCGGAACCCTGATCACGGTCACGGTGCAAAGATCCAAGGCCATCGGAACCTTGGCGGCCTTGGGAGCCACTCCAGGCCAAATTGCGACAATCTTCACGATGTACGGGGTGGTGGTCGGTGTGCTGGGTTCGCTGGCGGGCGTGGTGGGGGCGTGGGTCGTGCTGGCCAACCGAAACGGCCTGAGTCATCTGATTGGAAAACTCAGCGGCCAGGATCTTTTCCCGGCAGAAATCTACCATTTCGCCAGCCTGCCCGCCCGCTATGAAGTCGGCGTTTTTCTGGGCGTGGCCTTGGCCGGGCTCAGTCTGAGCGTGCTCGCAGCTTTGGTTCCCGCCTGGGTGGCTTCCCACGCGGAGCCTTCCGCCAATTTGAGGAGATCATGAGCGAATCGCTTCTGGAAGTCAGGGATCTGCGAAAGGGTTACCGCCTGGAGGGAAGGGCTCCGTTGGAAATTTTGCACGGAATCAATTTTCAACTCAAAGCGGGTGAATGTCGGCCGATTTGCGGCCCCTCGGGTGCCGGAAAATCCACGTTGCTACATATCCTTGGGGGATTGGAGCCGGGGAATGGTGGGGAGATTTTGTGGAAGGGGCAGAGCATGGGAGGATGGAGCCGATCCCAGTGGGCCTTATGGCGCAGGACGGCGGTCGGTTTTGTCTTCCAGTCCTATCACCTGATTCCGGAACTGACGGTGGAGGAGAATGTGCGCTTGCCGGCGATGTTGGCCGGCGTTCAGGTGGGGGAGCGATGGGAGGATTTACTCGATCAGGTCGGAATGACCCTGCGCCGGGACCACCTCCCCGGGGAACTGTCCGGCGGGGAGCAACAGCGGGTCGCGGTGGCCCGAGCCTTGGTTTTGGAGCCTGACCTGATTTTGGCGGATGAGCCGACGGGCAATCTG
>RGGS01000169.1 GCA_010024525.1 Verrucomicrobiota bacterium
ACGCCAACATGGTCGGATTCCGGATCTTCCGGGAAAACAAATTCCGAGTGCCGCTCAAATTTTCTGCCCGCCACACGCTCCACTTCAGCGAGAAACTTCTCCGCTCCCCAGTCGGCCATCAAAAACTTTAAGCGGGCTCGCGCCCGCTTGTCCCGATACCCGTGATCACGGTAGATGACCGAGGTGAAGTGAACCATGGGAAGCACCTCGTCGGGTTGCAGATAAACCGGAAGGGTCTGGGCCAAGTGTGGGGCCGAGGAAAGCCCCCCTCCAACCTTGATGCCAAACCCCTTCTCCTTGCCTCTCTCCAAACCAAAGACTCCCACACAATTAATATCCGGCTGGGTGCACATGATGCGGCATCCCGAAACGGATATTTTGTACTTTCTCGGAAGATTGGAAAATTCCGGGTTATTCGTCAGATGAGCGTCAACCGCCTGGAGTTGGGGGGTAGCGTCCAAGATGGCATCCGGATCCATGCCGGCCACCGGGCAACCCACCACATTGCGGGCGATATCCCCGCAAGCCCCGCTAGAGGTGATGCCCACACTCTCCAGTCGCCGAAAGATTTCCGGAAACTGCTCGATTCTCAACCAGTGCAACTGGATGGTCTGGCGGGTGGTCACATCGCCGAAACCGTGGGCAAACTGCTCGGTAAGAGCCGCAATCTCACGCAGTTGGCCAGGATTCAACTGCCCTCCCGGAATACGGGTGCGCAACATGAAATAGCCGTCTTCTTTGGGCTTCTGCTGATAGACGCCGTACCACTTGAAGCGCATGTAGTCATCAGGTTCGATCGCCTGACAACCCGCTTTGGCATACCGCGGGAGATCCTTGATCACATCCAGACCATCTTTGGCCAGTTTGATCTGCTCCTCCTTGGTTTCCCCAGGGGTGAAATTCCTTGGCGTGGAGAGTGTTACCGACATTTCGTTAAAATACCCGGATTTCGAACAATCACAAGGATGCCTGTGTCATCAATAAATTTCTTGGCCTAGGCCGTCTTGGTTTCGGCGGTTTTGGCCGAGGATACAAGCTGGATTCCCAAATCACCGATCTTGGCCCAATTCAGTCCTTGGAACTGGGGAACCTCCGCCGCCATGGACTTCCAGATATCCTCTACCGAATACAAAGAGTTTCCACCGGTCAACGCCATTCTCAGATCTCGGAGAATCATCCAATCCTCCCTCGCCTCGCCTGGGGCGGAAATAGCGCGGGTCATGCGTTGCAACCTCCCGTGGACGTTCACCATGGACCCGGTCTTTTCCGCAAAACCGGCCCCGGGCAGCACCACCTGGGCCAAACGACTGGTCTCGTTGGATAAAATTCCCGAATAAATCAGGGTCTCCAGCTTGGCCAGAGTGGAAGCGGGTACACCCGCGGAGACCAAGTCCTCCCCCCCCAGCACCAAGAGAGCCTTGATCTTCCCTGACAGGATCGCCGCACCCCAACCGCTCGAGATCCTCCCGCCGGATGAGAGGCCGAGGAACTCCACCCCGCGGCTGTTGGGATTGCCATCCGGACTGCGCAGGAAATTATCCCCCTGTTCCAGATGCTGGATCATATCGACCTGCGCAACCCCCAACTCATCCACCAATCGCTTCAGCACAAAGAGATCTTCGTTGGCCAGACGACCGGAGGCCACGACGGCGATTTCCGATGGCTTCACCTTCCGAAGACCCTCGGCAGCCCTTGCGATGGCATCTACCCAAGTCCCCGGAAACTGCTCCCCGGCCGCTCTGAGGAGTGGCCGGGTCAGGCGCTCCTTGGATTCCAGATAATGGAAATTCAGACGGCCATGATCACACATCCAGTGGGAGTTCACGGATTCATTCTCCCTGGGAGTCAGGCGGTAGACCTTACCCTCGCGGGATCCAATCATGGTGTTGCAACCGGTTCCGCAACTGGTGCAGAGGCTCTTGGTCTCCTTGAGGAACCAGACCCTCATCTGAAAGCGAAAATCCTTGCTGGTAAGGGCCCCCACCGGACAGATGTCGACCGTGTTCAGGGAGTAATCGTTATCAAAACTCTTGCCGGGATAGGCTGTCAGGGTGTTGTGGCTCCCCCGATTCACAAAGCCCAACACATTGTCTTGGGTAATTTCACTGGAAAACCGGACGCACCGTGAACACAAGATACAGCGCTCATCGTCCAGAACGATCCGTGCCCCCAGATCCACATTCTTTGGCTTCTTGACCTTGTTTTCCGTGAAACGACTGGCCCCGGTGCCATATTCTACAGAGTACTCCTGCAGTTTGCATTCCCCTGCCTGATCACAGATCGGACAGTCCAGAGGATGATTGATCAACAGGAATTCCATCACCCCGTTGCGACAATCCTTCACCAAGGCGGAATCCGTCCGAATCCCCATTCCGGGGGTGACCCCTGTAGCGCATCCGATTTGGGGCCGTGGCATCCAGGCGATTTCCGGTTTACCATCCGCCCCCAACACCGGTTTTCGATCCGGACCCATCTTAGGGGTTCCCATCTCAAAGAGACACATCCGGCAATTTCCCACCACCGAAAGCTTTGGATGATAGCAGTAATGAGGGATGAACTTCTTGGCCCGATGGGCCACCTCCACCACGTTCAGTCCCCGCGGCATCTGCATCCAAACTCCGTCCACTTGCACGTCCACCAAGTCCTTTTCGTCCTTGGCCACATCGTGGTTCCAGGGATTCATGGGATGGACTTGGCAGTTGCTCATGGTGGGATCAATGGGTCAGGGAAACCGTATCACGCTTGGCGGCGGAACCATTCCGACGGATGCGCAGACTGAACTCCTCCTTAAACTTTCCAAGAAAGCTTTGCACTGGCCAGGAGGCGGCTTCACCGAAAGCACAGATCGTCCGCCCGGCGATTCGGTCGGCGACTTCCTTCAGCATATTGGGGTCGTCATCCCGCCCATGACCCTCGGCGATTCTTGCCAGAATCTTTTTCATCCACAAAACACCCTCTCGGCAAGGGGTGCACTGACCGCAGGATTCATGGGCGTAAAAAGTCGATATGTTGGCCAGGCACTCCACCATGTCCCGGGTTTGGTCCATCACGATGACCCCGCCTGAACCCGCCATGCTTCCGGCGGCGGCCAAGGTATCAAAATCCATCCGCAAATCCTCGAGCTTCACCTCTTTCTCCACCAGATTTCCGTCCGCGCCCTTCTCCTTGATCTTATAGGTCTCTCCGGCACGCAAAACCTTGGCCGAGGATCCGCCGGGAATCACCGCCTTGAGTTTCCCCCCGTTACGGATTCCACCGCAGACGTCGTGAATCAGTTCCCCTAAGGTCAACGCTCCGCACGGGAACTCGTAGTAACCGGGCCTCACGACATCCCCGCTGACACATAGAAGACGGGTTCCGGTATTGTTGGGCCGACCGATCTTGGCATAGGCCTCACCCCCCATCTCCACGATGTGCTTCACGTTGCAGAGAGTCTCCACATTGTTGACGATCGTCGGGCACAGGTAGAGTCCAAGCACGGCCGGAAAGTAGGGCGGCTTGATCCGGGGATAAGCGCGTTTCCCTTCCAAGGACTCGATCAATCCGGTTTCCTCGCCGCAGATGTAGGCCCCGGCTCCCCGGTGCACATAAATCTCCAGATCGTAACCGCTTTTCAGGATATTCTTTCCCAAAAACCCGCGGGCCCGCGCCTCGTCCAGGGCTTTTTCCAGAATCTTCCATCCCTCGGTGAATTCGCAACGGATATAGAGGTAGGCCAGCTTCACCCCGTTGGCAAAACAGCTAAGAATCATGCCTTCGATCAATTGATGCGGATCGGTAAGAAGATCTGCACGCCTTCGCGTTGTACGAGTAGCGCGACCGTCTTACCGGACTTGGCAACGAGCTCGCGGAATTCGCGTACCGACTTCACGCTGCGACCGTTCACGCCGAGGATCACG
>RGGS01000170.1 GCA_010024525.1 Verrucomicrobiota bacterium
AGCGCCTATGGTGGGTCCCCCTCCACCTCCCATGGGCAAGGAGGTCAGGCGGGCCGAAACCCTACCCACGGAAAGACCCCGCGACACCATCCAGATGGCCGGTTGGCAGACTTTGTTGGATCGCCTGAACTTCTCCTGCGGAACGATCGACGGCCATTTTGCCAAACGAAGCCGCCGGGCCGTCACCCAGTTTCAAATCAACCGCAATCTGAACGTTTCAGGGGAGCTGGACATGGATACCCGGCTTAGTTTGGGCAAACCGGGCGATGCCTATGTTGACTACACGATTACCGAAGAGGATCTCGCCCGGATCATTCCCCGCCCCAAAGGTTTTGTCGAAATGAGCAAAGTTCCGGTTTTGGACTATTACGATCCTTGGGAAATGCTGGCGGAGAGAACCCACTCCACCCCTTCTTTTCTTCGGGAGCTCAACCCCAACGCCACCAACCTCGTGTCCGGCGTCACCCTGACCCTTCCCAACCTCGAGGGCACCCGCAAACTCCCTCCGGTTGGACGAGTGGTTATCATGCTGGCGGAGACCACCCTTCTGGCCTACGACACCAACAATCAGGTGGTTGCCTGCTTCCCCTGCTCAATTGCCGCGAATAAAAACAAAATCCCCAATCAACCGCTTACCGTTATCAGCACCGCACCCAACCCCAATTACACCTTTGACCCCAAGGTTCTAGTCGATGTCGCCCTGAAAGAGGGAATCACCAATAAACTCGTCCTTCCCCCGGGACCCAACAATCCGGTCGGCACAGCCTGGATCGGCCTCTCTCTCCAAGGATACGGAATTCATGGCACTCCCGAACCGGAGGACATTTCCCGCACCGGTTCCCACGGCTGTTTTCGTCTGGCCAATTGGAACGCCACCAAATTGGTCAACGCCCTGCGACCCGGGGTTCCGGTCGAGGTGGTGCCCTGATTGTTGATTTTTTTCGACCACCCAAAGTCAGCGGCCGAGACCTCCTAGTCTAAAAATTCTTCGGGCCTCATTGAAAGCCCATCCACCCACTCGCTCTCCACCAACATGGTTTTTGCCGAACGAGGCAGACCAATATCTCGCCTGGCTAGGTGCGCCGTCAGCAGATCAACCCCGTAGGCTCCCACCAAGTCGTTGTGTTGGTTCATACCTGCCCAGCCCGCCATGGAACCGTCCAAATCCAAATGGGCTAGGGCAGTTTTCTTGGCTGCCGCCGGACCTTGCTTCAACCAATCGGCTATTTCCGTCCGGTTGGTAAGAATCCATTCAGGCCGGAGACTCTCATGCCAACGAAAGAATCCTTCGCTATCGCCGGCTTGAAACGACCAAACCTTGCCGGCAGCAACTTCGGGTCGATCCCCCGCCTCCTCCAAGGCATAGCGAAATCCCATGCTGAATTTTCCGTTGAGAAGTTGGTCGTTTTGGCTTTGCAGAACCAAACCCAACCTCCGTTGTCCCGATTCCAAGACCCGGCGGGCAGCATTGAGAATTGTTCCGTACTGATTATTGCAGCAGCAGTGGATAAGAGGCTGAACCAGCCTGACCCCCAACCCCACCAGCACGCAATCGGGTAAGATAGTTAGAATTTCTTTCGGCAAATGGTCTTTTTCGTTCATGGCCAACAGAGCCACTCCCTCAATCCTCCTGGCGCGAAGCACGCTCTTCAGCTTTTCGGATTCCCGGTAAATCGGGTCCCCGAGCCAGAAATCATCTATGGAATATCCCAGTTCCACGGCTCGGGCCCGAAATCCATCCCGGATGGCATGGAAAGTCGTGTTCGAAAGAAGATCCTCCTGCCGAGGGGCAAGATTCACCAGCGCCAAGGTGGCCCGGTAATTTGAAACCCTCGCCGAACGGAGTTGACTCATCACATGCGCCACCATCGGATTCGTCTGATAGCCCCGCAATTCAGCCAACTTTTTTACCCTCAAACGGGTCTCGTTTCTAATTCGGGCATCATCCCGCAGTGCCAAGGAAACGGTGGCCTTTCCCAACCCTAGCTCTTTGGCCAAATCCGCAATGGTGACTTGTGGGGATTTTTTCATTTTGTGGCGGATGTAATTTTTAAAACTGTTCTGGCAGGATTTAAATCAAGGACACACCCTTCGTATGGATTTTAGTCCAAAGATACAGGCGAAATGAAGCCAATTTGATCGAGATAACTTTAAGTCTTATGTTGCTCTTCTTCAACATATTAAACGTTTTAAATAATTTTCAGTTTGCCTGATATTGAAAAATATATCGATTGTGATTAATATTTACCATGGCCTTGGTCCGCCTCTCAAAGACAAAAGTCGTTTGCATGCTCTTGGTGGCTGGGTGCTCTATTTCCCCCTCTCAAAGTCGAGCCTCTGCTCTATACGCTTTGGGCGTGGGATTGACCGTGGATGCCAGCACCTCCGATGCCGTTGCCGCCACCACCACGTACTACGACTTGGACGGCACCACCAACACACGATTCCTTCCAGCCTCCCTCGGTGTCTCCATCAACACAGATCAGGGCGGATCCCTGTTGCTATCGGGGGCCAATGGGAAAACATGGCAAGCACCGGCTGACAATGCCCAGAGCGTCACCCTCTTCTATCGGGTCTTTGAAACAGGAACAGCCAACGCCTCCCGGCCAACATTTAGTTCCTATAACCTGCTCTACCAAAACCAATGGAACCCCGACGGGAATATCAACAAATACTGGGCCTCCACATCTTCTCCTGGAACTGTCAATCTCTTGACGGGATTATCGCCCGGAGCCATCGCCACCCCAAAGAACTATACAATCGAGTTTTACGGATCCTCCTTCATGACATACTCGGGGGGAAGCTTTACCGCTTTTGATAACAACGCCGGGAACAACTACACCACCAGTTTCCAGCTTGTGCCCGAACCATCAACCGCCGGTTTGTTGGCCTTCTCCATCGTAGGAGCCTTTGCCCTGCGTCGTCGTCGAGCCTAAATTAAAAGCGCTCGACCCTCCGCCCCTTTTCCTCCCGCTCCACCACCTCCCCGGCAAAGCGGTGGTCACGATAAAGCGTGATCGACACATCCTTGTTCTGCCGGATGCACTCCTTGATCGCCTCCGGATCCTTCTCACACCACAGCAGGGTCTTCCAGCTTGTCAGATGCTTCGGTTTGTGAAAATCGCTGCCGGCAATGAAGGGCATGCGCTTCAATCCCACCGGGTTAAATAGGTCGTCCCGGTTTCCAATCTCCCACGCATCGATCAACGGGCGGAACTCATCCTGCCGGTTCCATAAATAGAGGGTGTCCTTACCCCAGGCGGAGCTCATGTGATGAGGATGGGCCGCGATCGTCAAACCTCCCTGTTGCCTCACTTGATGGCAAATCTCTTTCAGGGACAGAGCCGGATCAATCGGCTCCTGCAGGTCCACGCCCAGCAGGTGAGCTGAGCCCTTGGCCGTGAGGCCGTCGTGATTGAACTCCAAGCCCGCAAACAGAATCATCCGATACTTGGTCCATGCACGGTTTCTCTCTTCAGCCAAAGCCCGGAAATATTCTGGCAGATCGTCGAGGGTCAGAACCAACCCGGTCATATTGGCCAAGCGCCCCAGCAAACGCCGGCGATCCACCAGATGATCCGTGACCGCCAAGGCATCGAACCCCCTCCTTCCATAAAAATCCACCAACTCCCGCAACGTCAATCGCCCGTCGGAAAAGATCGAATGGGTATGCAAATCCACCATCAAGAGCCCTTTCCCGTCGGTTTTCTGCCTTGGCACCAAACGCAGCTCCGGAATGCGCTCCACCGAGTGGGCAGACTGGGCCATTTTTAGGATCCTCTCCGCCAGTTTTTCCGCCGCCCCTCGGCTGCGTTCCGCTTCCCGGCGGGCCCGCCGTGT